>CAZWCI010000076.1:0-8226 GCA_964632815.1 uncultured Lentimicrobiaceae bacterium
ACTTTTGTATCAAGACAAAAGTACGAAAGAAAAAAAGTAAATTTAGATATTATTACTTTCTGGGTACTTATTTCCCCGGACAGCAATAAAAAATTTACCGCAAAGGCGCGAAGGCGCAAGGGTTTTGCCCTCCCGAAGCGTGAGGCGTTTAGGTGGAAAGCCCGCAAAGACGGGAGACGATGGGCCGCTGCCACAAAAAAGCGACCGGAGGAAGCTCTTTTTGTGGCTTTGCGGCACACGTCTCCCGGCTGCGGACTTGGAACCGGACGCCGACGGCGTAGCCGGCACGCCCAAATAATAAAATAAAAAAATAAGATTTTTACATTAATTCAAAAGGACACGGTTCTCTTCCTGCAGATTTTACCGATTCTCGTTTGAGAATATATTGAAGGGATACTTCAAAACCGCCCCTTACTCGGGTAGCTCTCGTAAATGTGGACACATTGAAATCATAGCTCAACCCTACTTTGAAATTCTGCCACCTGAGCAGACCTGTGATGATGATTGCATCGTTCCATCGGTAAAATAAACCGCCCCCAAACGATAAATGAGTTTCATAGGTATTTTTAAAAAGATACTCCACGCTGGAACCAAAATGTATTTCAGAAAATTTCTTTTGAAAAGCGGTGTAGATTATCGGGCTTAAAAAGAGATTCTCAAATACGGGAAATGAAGCTGCGACGTATACTTGGGTTTTAACGGGCAATCTGGTGAGTTCATTCCCATCAAAAGAGAGTTTCGGTTGATTGAGATGACTTAAAGAGACACCGGCAGAAAGAGAGGTCTTTTGAGATAGAAAAAAACTCCAGTTGGCACCCGCGCCCCAATCAAAAAAGAACAACTTTGTTTGATCAAAAGTCTCTGTAATCGGATTATCGGGATTATAATAGCCATGCTGGTACTGTTCGTCAAAATTGAGCGCATTTACACTCATTGTCCGTTGTTGGCAACCAAGAAATATGCCTAAAGATAATTTATGTCTGTTTCTACGATCAAGACTTTTAACATAGGAAACCGCAAACATGGGTTGTAAGGTCGTATAATAGGAATCTCCGGCACGATCCATATTCAACAGCAAGCCCATTCCGATCAACTCTCTCCGTCTATGGCTCTTATACACGGGTGCATCGACCGCCGCCGTGATGGATAGGAACGGTTTTGTGACGGAAAGCCATTGGGTTTTCTGGTTCAATCCGATTCTGAAAACACCGTCAATAATACCGGTCAGGGCAGGATTAACATTCACCGGCGAGGACATCACCTGAGAATAATGGATGTCCTGAGCGGAGAGTGGAAAAAAGAAGGAACAACAAAGCAAGAATAAAAATACATAATTATATTTATTTTTCCAGCAGTTTTTGAGATATTTCCGCAAATCATTTTCTCTTGGATTCTCTTGTGGTTCATAGAATTTTTTTCCACTGATGGATTCGGGCAAGAATTCCTGAGAGGTAAAATTATGATCATATTGGTGGGCATACTTGTAATTTTGCCCATATCCTATCTCTTTCATAAGTTCCGTGGGCGCATTACGAAGATGAAGCGGAACCGGCAAATCGCCCGTTTTATATACCCATTCCATCGCCTCTTCAATAGCCAAATACGAAGCATTGCTTTTGGCAGAGGAAGCTAAATAGACCGCTGTTTGCGACAACACAATCCTTCCTTCGGGCATTCCGATATGATGGACCGCTTGGTAACAATTATTGGCCAACAACAACGCATTGGGATTCGCATTTCCGATATCCTCCGAAGCGAGAATAATCATTCTTCTTGCGATAAACAAAGGATCTTCGCCCGCCGCAATCATCCTCGCCAACCAGTAAACGGCCGCATTGGGGTCACTTCCGCGAACAGACTTGATAAATGCAGATATAATATCATAATGGTTCTCCCCTTTTTTATCATAGATAACGATATTTTTCTGAATGATTTTCAAAATTAAATCATTATCCAATACGATCTTATCACGGGTGCCTTTTGCCCATAAAGTTGAAACTGTTAATTCAATTGCATTGATCAACTTTCGCGCATCGCCGCCGGAAACTCTGAGCAAAGCTTCCGTTTCCTTAATTTCGATGGAACATGGCAACTCTTTTTCCAGATAGGCCACAGTATGGGTAATAATTTGTTCGAGCGATGATTTGTCTAAATTTTTTAAGATATAAACCTGGCATCGGGAAAGTAAAGGGGAAATAACCTCAAAAGAAGGATTTTCCGTGGTGGCACCAATCAATGTAACAAGACCTTGTTCCACGGCGCCGAGCAAAGAGTCCTGTTGTGCTTTACTAAATCTATGAATTTCATCAATAAATAACAATGTCTTCTTTTCGGACTTTTTTGCGTTTTCAAAGACTTCTCTAATATCTTTAACGCCGGCGCTTATGGCACTCAGCATATAAAAGTCGGCTCCGGTCATTTCAGCCATCAATAATGCAAGAGTCGTTTTTCCTACTCCGGGAGGGCCCCATAAAATCATGGAATGCAACGACTTATTTTCAATGGCCGTTCTCAAAATTGCATCTTTTCCCATAAGGTGCTCTTGCCCGATGTATTCATCCGGCGTCCTCGGTCGTAAAATCTCTGCTAATGGTTTTGAGAACATTAAGATTGATATTTTTGACAAAAATACAAAATTTACAGATAATGAATCATCGTATCCACTAAATTTACATTTTAAACGTTAGTACTACGTAAAAAAATATTATTTTTGCATTCGCAAATGTTACTATATAAAACAATTAGGTATGTTTCGGTTTGAAAATGAATTTGTATTGTATGCCCTTCTTGCAATTCCTTTTTTAACAGGAATTTATATTTATTTTAATTATCGGGAAAAGAAAAATTTAGCTTCTTTCGGGCAACTCGATTTAGTGAGTAAATTAATGAGATCTGTTTCTCCCGTAATGAAACATATAAAATTCGCACTCTTTATGTTGGCCTTCACTTTTCTAATCTTGTCGCTTGCCAATCCGCAGGTAGGAAGTAGTTTGGAAAAAGGGAAACGCAAAGGAGTGGATATTATGATGTGTGTAGATGTTTCGAATAGTATGCTGGCAGAAGACATCAAACCCAATCGTATTGAAGCATCTAAAATGGCAATTTCTCGCTTTATAGATCAATTGAAAGGCGACAGAATCGGACTGGTCATTTTTGCAGGGAATTCATTTGTACAACTGCCCATCACGGGGGATTATGCTGCTGCCAAAATGTTGGTTCATCAGATTAATCCGAACCTTGTCCCTCAACAAGGAACAGACATTGCCACTGCGTTGGATTTAGCAGCAGTATCCATGCTTCCGGAAAATCAGAAAAATCAGGAACAAGAAAAAATCAATTCACTTACTTCCAAAGTAATATTAGTCATTTCGGACGGAGAAGATCATTTCCCGGAAGCCGTTGAAAAGGCAAAGGAAATCAACAATCTCGGAATCACCGTTCACACCATCGGCATCGGCTCAACGCGAGGAGAACCAATCCCGATACGCAGTCGCTCCGGAGCCTCGGATTTTAAAAAAGACAAAGAGGGCAATACCGTTATTTCGAGACTTAATGAAACCGTACTCAAAGATATTTCTGCTGCCGGCAAAGGAATTTATGTTCATGCCAACAACGCCAATATGGGTTTTGATGCCATCGCAGAAAAAATTAACTCCATGAACAAATATGAATTGGAAGAAGTTACCTACGCCAAATATGAAAGTCAGTATCAAATCCCGTTGTGGATTGCACTCATTTTGTTAGTTATCGAGACTTTATTATTCGGGACTCCCTCTAAATTCAGAGCATGGTTATGGAAGAAACAAAATAGTTTTTCAGTAAAAGGAGCAGCGATTTTCATTCTTTTGGCATCATTTTCTCTTTTAGGTCAAGCACAAACCAAAGAAGAACTTTCCTCAATCAGAAAAGGGAACAAAACATACAATAAAGCGGAAATTTTAAGACAAGAAGCTATAGAACTGAGCAAAAAAGGAGGAGAAGTTAATCAATATCAAGCACAAGCGAAACTGAAACAGGCAGAAAAAGAATATACGAATGCTGAAATTGACTATCGAAAAGCGATGGAACAAACCCCGGATTACGATAAGGCCAATTATAATTTAGCCAATTCTTTGTATCGGGCCGGAAAATTTGAGGAAGCGCAAGATTATTATGCAAAAGTGGCAGAAAATCCTAAAACCGACAAAAAAATGCGTTCTCAGGCCTATCATAATATGGGAAATTCCTTAATGAAACAAGATAAGTATGAGGAGTCTATCAAAGCATACAAAAATGCACTGAAGTTAGCCCCAAATGATATGGATACTAAATATAATCTTGAATATGCGAAGAAAAAATTGATTCAACAACAAAATCAACAGAACCAACAAAATAAGCAAAATCAACAGAATCAACAGAATCAACAAAACCAACAGGACCAACAGAATAAGCAGAACCAAAAGAATCAAGATAACCAACAAAAAAATCAAGATAATCAAGACCAAAAAGAGCAATCCCAAAAGGGAAATCAGCAAGATAAACAACAAGATAACCAAAAAAATAAAAAGCAACAAAATCAGGGAGATAATGGTCAAGTGAAAGAAAATACCAAACGCCAATTGGACGCATTACAACAAAATGAAAAACAAGTACAGGCAAAGGTGAAAGAAAAAGAGATGCAGCAAACACGAAAAAAACCGCAAGAAAAGGATTGGTAAAATATAACATTTAGAAATAAGGAGATGAAAAACATCATGATTACCGGTGCTTCCGCCGGATTTGGAAAAGCAATCGCAATGAAACTTGCCAAACAAGGAGTTCGACTCATCCTGACTGCTCGAAGTGAAGAAAAACTCAAGAAAGTTTGCCAAGAAATTCAGGAAAATACGACCTCTTTGGTACACCCGTTAGTATTTGATATCAGAGATTACAATGCTTGTCAAGCCGCTATTGAGTCTATTCCGAATGAATATAAACCTATTGATATTCTGATTAATAATGCGGGATTGGCATTAGAAACACTTCCTATTCAAGACGGAAATCTTCAAGATTGGGAACAGATGATTGATACTAATATTAAAGGTCTTTTATATATAACCCGATTAATTTCTCCGCAAATGGTTGCCCGCAAAGAGGGACATATTATAAACATCGGTTCTATCTCCAGTCACGAAGTATATGCCGGAGGAAATGTGTATTGTGCCACCAAACATGCGGTATGGGCACTTACACAAGGGATAAGAATGGATTTATTGCCTTATGACATTCGGGTTACTCAAATTTCTCCCGGAGCTGCAGAAACAGAATTTTCAATTGTTCGCTTTAAGGGAGACATAGAAAGAGCCGCCAAAGTTTACGAGGGCTTTGAGCCACTTGTAGCGGAAGACGTTGCTGAGATGGTTGAATTTGTTATCTCAAGACCAAAACATGTTTGTATCAATGAAATTTTAGTTACTTCTACAGCCCAATTCGGGGGACAAATAAACCGAAAATAAGAATTATGAATCGTTTTGGCAACTCGTTTACCCTTACTGATTTTGGAGAATCTCACGGCAAAGCCATCGGAGGAATTGTGGATGGTTGTCCTCCGGGGATTGACATCGATATTCAGTTTATCCAAAATGAGTTGAACCGACGAGCTCCCTCTTCGATGCCCCACTCTACTCAAAGACATGAACCGGATAAAGTGCAAATTCTATCGGGAATTTATCAAGGAAAAACCACAGGAGCACCGATCGGTTTCATCATCAACAATGAAGATGTACAAATTGATGAAAAGAATCTTAAAGTTCTCAAACCTTCACACGCTTCCTTTGTTTACAAAGAAAAGTATGGGCATCAGGATAATTTCCCTGTCGGCAGAGCTTCTGCAAGATTAACCGCTTGTATTGTGGTGGCCGGAGCCATTGCCAAACTTCTTCTTCGTCCTTTCAACATCTCATTTGAAACATACGTATTGGAATCAGGAACCCCAACTTGTGAAGGAGATACTGTAGGTGTTAAAGTGGGTTGCTGCATCCGAAACTTACCTTCAGGATTGGGAGAACCTCTGTATGATAAATTCGATGCCCGTTTGGCGTACGCCATGATGTCGCTTAACGCAGCTAAGGGTTTCGAAATCGGGAAAGGATTGGAATCTGCCCGAATGTCAGGAACTGCTTATATTGATCGTCAAACCGATAATTTCCAGTTTCTCTCCAACCACGACGGAGGCGTTCAAGCAGGCATTACAAATGGACAAGAAGTAATTTTTGCTGTTGCATTTAAACCTATTCCTGCAATTAGAATTGAACAAAAAACGTTGGATTTTCAAGGAAATCCCGCTTTATATAAAGCAAGTAACCGTAATGATCTGTGTGTGGCTCCACGTATTTTTCCTGTTATAGAAGCCACTGCCGCTATAGTTGTTGCTGATTTTATTTTACAATCAAAACATTCAAAATACTTTTATGGAAAAAACTAATTATGCTATTAATTTAAATAAATGGTTAACAGGCAATTACGACCAATACACCAAAGAGGAGATTCTAAGATTAAAAAAAGAAAACTCCATCGAACTAACAGATGCCTTTTACAAAGATTTAGAATTCGGGACCGGTGGATTAAGAGGTATTATGGGGGTAGGACCAAACCGAATTAACCAGTACACAATCGGAACAGCAACCCAAGGAGTCGCCAATTATTTAAAAAAGAATTTTCCTAATGAGATTTTACGTGTTGCTGTAGCTTATGATTCAAGAAACAATAGTCGCTACTTTGCCGAAGTTACAGTAAGTATATTGTCGGCAAATCGTATTTATTGTTATCTTTTTGAAGAGCTTCGCCCGGTGCCTGAATTATCATTTGCAACGAGACAACTCAAATGTCATGCCGGGATTATGATTACAGCGTCTCATAATCCCAAAGAATACAATGGATATAAAGTATACGGAAACGATGGTTCTCAATTTGTAGCTCCACAAGATAAGGAATTAATGGATGAAGTTTTAGAAATTTCATCAAACGAACAAATTCAATGGAAAAAAAATAGTGATTATATTCAGTTCTTAGGAGCTGACATGGATAAAAAGTATTTTGATTCCATCCGTGCGCTCTCATTAAATCAGGCATCTATAAAAAAACATTCCAATATTAAGATTCTCTATACACCATTACATGGAACAGGCATTACTGTTATTCCAAAAGCATTAGAATTATTTGGATTTAAAAATGTTATTATTTTGGATGAACAGGCAAATCCGGATGGGAATTTCGGCACAATTCCTTCGCCGAATCCTGAAGACAGAGTTACCATGCTTACAGCACTTGAAAAAGGCGAAGAACTCGGAGTGGATTTGGTGTTGGCCACCGATCCCGATAGTGATAGAATGGGCGTCGCTGCAAGAAATTTAAATGGAAAACTGGAACTGCTCAACGGAAATATGACTGCAAGCCTACTTTGCTATTATGTTTTATCGGAATTGCATAAAAAGAAATTGTTTAAAGGGAATGAATTTATTGCCAAAACAATTGTCACCACAGACCTTATTACAGAAATTTCAGTTGATTTTAATGTGGAGTATGTAGAAGTACTCACAGGATTTAAATACATAGCTCAAAAAATCAAAGAATTTGAAGGTGAAAAACAATTTATTTTTGGGGGAGAAGAGAGTTATGGTTGTCTTATAGGTGATTTTGTTCGTGATAAAGATGCAGTATCAGCATGTTGTATGACGGCAGAATTGGTTGCTCATTTAGCAAATGATAATAAGTCTTTATTTGATTTACTTAAAGAATTATATCTCAGTTACGGATTTTTCAAAGAACGCTTAATCTCTTTTACAAAAAAAGGAAAAGTTGGAGATGAATATATCAAAAAACTAATGCTTAAATTTCGCCAACAGCCTCCTCTCACTATTTTCGGTTCAAAAGTAATATCTATTCATGATTATCTGTCACAACGAATAACATATTGTTCAAGTCGTAAAAGCGAAGAAATACACCTTCCAAAATCAAATGTACTTCAATTCATTACGGAAAATGAATCAAAAATCACCATTCGTCCTTCGGGAACAGAACCTAAAATTAAATTCTACATTAGTGTTAAAGAAAATTTAGCTTTAAAGGATGATATTTTGGAAATAAATCAAAAATTAAACGACCGGATTCAGGGGATTATGCGTTCTCTCAAAATTGATGAAGGAATTACGCCTATTGAAGAATAATTTTACGAGTTATTTCATTTTCATTGGAAGCAGAATAGATTTT
>CAZWCI010000077.1:0-7927 GCA_964632815.1 uncultured Lentimicrobiaceae bacterium
TCAAAGATGCGAGGTTTTTGCCATCCCGCGCGTGAGGCGGTAGGTGGAAAGCCCGCAAAGACGGGAGGCGATGTGGACGCTGCTGCAAAAAAGCGACCGGAGGAAGCTCTTTTTGTGGCATTGCGGCCACACGACTACCGGCTGCGGACTTGGAGCCGGACGCCGACGGCGTAGCCGGCACGCCCAAAAGAAAAAAAATATTGATGCCTGGGGAAATAATTACTGCGAAAAATAAGGTACGACCTCGAGGAAGGTTTGCAACCAAAAGGAACAACCGATAAAATTTCATATACTTGATTATTAAATTCTCATAAATGTATTTTTTTATTAAAAAATGTTATTTTTGTTGTTTAATAAAAAAAGGATTATGAAAAAAAGAGCATTATTTCCTCACTACTATTGGAAATGGGGAGACCGAAGCGACGGCTATCGCGTGACGAAAATTGATACCATGTTTCGTATGGTGCCCTATTTTTTGCGAACGCGCATGGATTCTCAGATTTTTTTTGAAGAACGCATTCCTATTGATGAAATAGAGTTGTTTATAAAGAAGCATAAAGAGGATATTCCCGGGATCTCCATTATGCATGTTATTATTGCAGCATTCCTTAGGGTGATTTCACAACGTCCTTATTTGAATCGATTTGTAATTTGGAATAAGATTTTTTCCCGTAATGAACTCTGTTTTTCGATTGTAATTAAGAGAAATTTATCGGATGATGGGGAAGAAACATTAATTAAACCCTATTTTTCTCCGTCGGATACCTTAGCGGATGTAGTGAATCGGATTGCCCGTGAAGTGGAGGAGAATAAGCCCGTTGGTAAAGCCAATAGTGTGGATGTTATTTCTAAATTATTAGGTTATCTGCCTGATTTTCTGATGCGTATTGCAGTTTTTAGTCTTTCTTGGGCAGATAAGGTTGGAATTTTACCTAAATCGCTTATTCGTGTCAGTCCTTGGCATTCCAGCGTTTTCCTTACCAATATCGGTTCTATCGGGATTGAATCGATATATCATCATCTTTATGAGTTCGGCACTTGCAGTCTTTTCCTTGCAATGGGTAAAAAAAGTAAGGATGTTTTTATGAATCGCGATAATGAGCTTAAAGCAGTGAAGAGTATTGGTTTGCGTTTTGTTGTGGATGAACGTATTTGCGACGGTTTCTACTACGCTTCCTCCATGCGACTGTTTTCTAAAATTTTGGCTGCACCCGAACAATTACTTCTGCCTCCCGATAAAATTGTCCTTGATGAAGGAGTCGGTAAACGAAGATGGAAAATGAAAAAACAGAGTCCCGAGGAACCTAAAATAGAAATAGGTAATTCCGAGAAGGAAATGGAATCATAATGATTTTTGTGCCTTCTGTTTCTCCTCTTCCAATTGCTGCTGCCTCGATTTGCTCATGGTTACTAAATAGACACCCAGAAAGATCAAAATTGCAGCAAAAAGGGTGTTCCATGTAAATTTTCCAACCCCCAGATATATTGCGACAAATGAGACTACAATCGGCTGTCCGTAAATATACATACTGACTAATGTGGGACGCAAGTTCCTTTGTCCAATTGGAATGAGTAAGTAAGAAAGAAATGTAGCCCCTACAATGACAAATAAAAGGAAAAAATAGGTCTGCGAAGTGAATGCGGCAAATTCTATCGTCTCTAATTCCGAATACCAAATAGGAGTGCAGATGATTGCAGCAAAAAGAAATAACCACTTCATGACCGTTACAGGACTGTATTTTCGAATGATTTGCAGGAAAAAAGTTAAGTATATGGCATACGCAAGACTTCCCAACAATATGAAAATGTTCCCCTCAAGTGTACCTGAACCCGCATCCATCTGACTGTTTCGTAAAATTAAAAATATCGCCCCCGCACATCCGATCATGACACCGCCAGCCTTTTTTAAGGTAATCGGCTCCTTTAAATGGAAAAAAGCCAAAAGTAATGTGATAAGCGGAATCAGTGTTTGCAATAAGATGGCATCAATGGGGGAGCTTTTAGATAACCCGATTACAAAAAAGCCCTGATTTAAAATAATCCCAAATACAGAAGCTATAAATAAGATGAAAAAGTCTTTTTTCTCTATTTTTTCTCTTTTTACGAATAAGGAAACAAGCCAGAAAAGGGCTGCCGCACCGATAACTCTTAGTAAAAATAAGGCATAAGGACTTAGATGGTCATTCAATAATACTTTCGAAAATGAAGCATTAATACCGAATATGATATTGGCAGACAGTAAAGCCATGTGCCCTTTGAACGAAAGATCATGTCTGTTGATGGTTCGCATACTGCCTCGATTATTAGGCGGCAAAGGTACAAGTTTATTTCATATCTGCGATTACCACCGCGGCAAAAATGCATTCGGAATGTGATGTACCTGAAATCCTGACTCTTTACTGATAATCGAGATGATGTCAAAACGAACCTCTTTCATGAGATTGTGCCTGTTTACGTAGTTGTTCGCTGCTTTGATGAGGTTGTATTGTTTCTGCTTCGTTACAAACTCTTCAGGATTGCCCATGTAAGAAGAACTCCGGGTTTTAACTTCGCAAAAGATGATGTAATTTACGTTTTCGGCAATAATGTCTATCTCCAAATGCCCGTATCGCCAATTGGTTTCCCGAATGCTGTAGTTGTTTTTTTTATAGTAATCTTGCGCAACTTCTTCTCCCTGTTTGCCCAATGCAGCTTTGTTATTTTTCATTATTTTATATTTTTATTAAAATAACGTTAACAAAAATATAATAGTATAGTTGGGAATTATTTTTTGGGTTAATGGACAAAATAGTTGGTAAAACACTCTATAACCTTTAATTTTGTTTATTGGTGTCCGGGGAAAAATAAAAACCGGAAAAAACAATCAAAAGGACTTGATAATCAAGTAGCCGATTTTATTTATTTGGGCGTGCCGGCCGTTGGCCGTCGGTGTTCGGCTACAAGTCCGCAGCCGGTAGTCGTGTGGTCGCAATGCTGCAAAAAGAGCTTCCTCCGGTCGCTTTTTTGCAGCAGCGTCCACATCGCCTCCCGTCTTTACGGGCTTTCCGCCTAAGCACCTCACGCGGTCGGGAGGGTAAAGGGGGTGTTCCGATTCAACAAAACTAGAAGTTAGAAATTGCTAGAGGGTCAAATAGAATTTTCCACTCTTATTCGTGTATTCGTGGCAAACAACAACATGAAAAGAATTAAACAAGCCACGAATACACGAATAAGAGTGGGGAATGCAATCCGGCTGCGAAAAGCACGCAAAATAATAAATTAGAATCCCCGTTTGGCTCGTGGTGCTGGGGAAATAACGGCAGCCCGTTGTCGGGTTTGTGTCCGTGAAGTGGTGGTGCTTGCTGGCTTCGTCGAAGTCGTTTTGGCAGTGGATGTAGAATTCACTTTCTTGGCAACCGTCGAAGGGGAGCTTCCTCCCGATGGCTTCGTAGTGCGTTGTGTTGGTGTTGAAGTGGCCGGAGCTGTTGTCCGCGGCTTTGCTTCGCTTCCGGGTGAAGCAGCAGGCCGCTCTGCCGGAGCAGGGGCTTCGCTGCCGGAACTTCCTCCCGACTTTTTGTAGTTTGTCATGTTCTTTACACGACTGATCTTGGACGATAAATTGTGCCCTCCGGTGGTGTAAAAATCATTATAGGTGATGATAATCGAAGGGGTTTTCATGTATTTGGCAGAACTTTTGCTTAATTGTCCCACAAACCCGTCTTTAATCTTTTGTAAATCCAAACCCAGTAAGGTTAAATTGTTTTTCCCGATCATCCGCATGAGCATGTTAATCTCTCTCGCTTTCATCATAATTTGATAATGCTCTCTTGTATAGCTATTGTTGCCTCGTGGATAAGCCAATTGTTTCGCCACTTTTTCAAAATCACTTTGCGATAAATTGTTAAGTAATTGCTTGGTGCGGTAAAAAGCATTTTTAAGCTCCTGTTTCTGCTGATTGAGAACCTGTGAGAATATGTTTGTTTGATCTGTTTCCGAAAATTGAAATTGATAGCGTGCTTCGTCTTGTGCCATCTGACTGAGAACTTTTTCTTTCTGTATCTCCATAAAATGTTTGCGGGAAATACTGTCCGAAATATAGTTGATTTGCTCTTCTGTTAAGTTTTTGAATATGTTTAGTAGTGATTTTGTGGGACTTAGCAGAAGATAGGGCTTGTTCTTCGGAAAAGCTCCGTATGTTTTTCCCTGATACTTAATTCCGTTATCCATAAACATTTGATATAATGCGGTATATTGAACCACCCGCACCAAATCGGTGTTGCCCAAATTGGAAAAATAGTTGTATGCACGTCTTTCATATTCTCTCCCGACCGAAGTACTGTTGTCTTGTGAATTGAAATAGGAAACCGGTAATGCTCCCGTTCTGTTCAATGTGTATAAAGTAACATTTTCTAAATCAATGGCATACATTGCATCGGTGGTGTTCCAGTTATAGACCAGTTCATTTAATCCCAATTTTTTGAAAAGTGGCCGATCGAAAGGAAAATAGCCGGGCGAAGGATAACGATAGTAGGCCTCCTGAATGGTTCCCGATTCAGACCAATCTTTGAGCAATACATCTGTAATGGTCATCAAATGACCAAATTCAGTATTTTCCAATTCTTTGCTTAGATAGGTAGGGCACCAATCTCGGCCATCGCCCATTTTGCCGGCAAGGAAATCGTTGATGTCTAAACTTTGCGACAGCTCTTTTTCGGTAACGGATGCTAATAGAAGGATTGTCTCCACGCGCAAGGGCGGTAACTCATGCACCGAAGATTCCCGCTCTCTGCCTACAATTACCAAGGTCGCACTATCAGAAATCCCCCCTAAAATTAAATCCGCATCTAACGTGAAAGGACGAATGTATTGTATCTGCTCCGATAAATCTTTGGTTTTGTCAATGACCCATACCACAAAACCGGGAATCTCACTGAAATAGACTCCCTGCCGTCGCGCTGACATCAAACCGGGAATATCTACCCGCTTTGCAGTGTCTTTATTGTCAATGAATTGCTCCCGATCCTCTATAAACCATTGGTCAAATTCCGCTAAGCTGATCTGATAGTCAAGATTGGAATTTGAAAAATAGACGCGCTCTTTCTCAATAGGTAAATCTTCGGCGTAAGGTTTGTAGTTGCTTAAAAATAGCTCTGAACTAAGTCCTTCAATCAATCGATTGATGTTTTCCTGGGTGGCATTGGAAAGAATGATGACCAAATCGGAAACACTGCCGTCATAGCCGATTCGATGTCGTTTGACTTCCAGTTGATGCGTAAACTTGGATAATACGGAATGAATCGAATCAAGTTCCAAATGGGGTGGCGGTTCCGAAATCAAAATAATTTTACTGCTGTCCCCAAAATCGCCGACTCCGATGGTTTGGTAATGAAATCTGTATTTTTTGCGAAAATCATTATATATAGAGTCCTTCTGCCGATACGCTTCAGTTGTGGCGACATCGATGTTTTGATTGGGAATGTATTCGTACACAAAAGTGTCAGCCAATTGTCGCTTCACACTTTCAACTACTTCGCTGTGTGGGAGTAGGAACAGAAGCCCCACGACTGCAACCGCAACCGGAAGTCCGATAAATAAAATTTTCTTAGTCCATGGCTTCATATCCCTATTTCTTTTGTGTGTGCAAAAATACACAATTAATCGTTGTTTGTACCTTTATGATTTATAAAGAATTGTAGTGATTTTTTTACAAAATCGCCGATACTCGTTTTTGAAAAATGATTACCTTTGCAACTTCAAAATGAAGATGAAACGATTATGAATGAATTACTATTTTTCTCGGGATTTCTCGTGGTGGTCATTGTGATGTTGACGCTCGACTTAGGCGTTTTTCATAAAAAAGACCACATCATTACTTTTAAAGAAGCTGCTGTCTGGACGGCCATCTGGATTGGAACCGCCCTGATTTTTTATGGGGTTATCTACTTCCATGCCGAATGGATTCATGGCATCAACACGATAGAGGATATTAAACAACTCAATAAAACACACGGTCATGGATTGCAACTGGACGGCGTCTCTTATGCCGAAGGACTGCAACTCTACCGCAAAGCCATGTCTTTGGAATATATTACCGGCTACCTGATCGAAAAATCACTCTCCGTAGACAATATTTTTGTGATGATTATGATTTTTATGGCTTTTGGTGTCGACAGACTCTATTACCACAGAGTGCTCTTTTACGGCATTGTCGGAGCCATCGTGCTGCGTTTTGTATTTATCTTCGGAGCAGCGGCCCTCATTCAACGTTTCCATTGGATTTTACTCGTGTTCGGAGTAATCCTGATTTATACAGGGATTAAAATGTTTGTTACCCGTAATCAAGAAAATAAAATTGACGCAGAACACCACCCCGTCGTGAAGTTTCTTTCCAAAAGAGGCCTTTCTACAAGTCAATTTCACGGACATGACTTTTTTACCAAAATCAACAAGAGATGGCTTGCAACACCGCTATTTATTGTGTTGCTCATTATTGAATTTTCCGATATTGTCTTTGCGTTCGACTCAATTCCGGCCATCTTTTCTGTTACCCAAGACCCCTATATTGTCTTCTTTTCCAATATATTTGCTATTTTAGGACTGCGTTCCCTCTTCTTTATGTTGGAAAATGTGATGGGAAAATTCAGGTACCTCAAAGTTGGTTTATCCGTATTGCTTACCTATATTGGGGTTAAAATGCTACTTCCGGAAACACTTGGAATCAAAATCGAAACCGGCACTTCACTTATAGTTATCCTCGGAATACTTTCGCTCAGCATTATTGCCTCTATAATCGCCAATAAAATTGAAGCGAAAAAAGTGCAAAATTAAGATTAATTCTTGCCTTTCAACCAGCCGTAATTCTCTTTCGGAGTCTTCTTTATCCAAACCAAACAAGCGCTGAAGTTGATAACGGTATACACCACAAAAAGAGTTAACGTAACATAATCTTGATACAGAATATTTAAAATAACTCCGGCGATGCTGAATATTACCCAATAATACCAAGTATCCGTTTTCTTTTTGATGATGAGGAAATTAGCCAATATACTTGAGGCAACCACCAAAGCACTCATCACTTGAATAGCTGAGGCTTGCGTGTCATGAAAAACCAATCGGACAATCAATAAATCTGCAAAAAATAGTACGACAAATAGTCCCGTAACCAATAAAAAGGGAACTAATGACAAAAATGACGGATTGAATGGAGCCGCATTCTCCTTGTTACGGTTTCCTTGAATCCATGTGTATAATGTGATGATCTGACAAGGAATGAATACGAAAAAGTAGAGAACCGGAAGATCAGGACTTTGTGCCTGATAAAATTGAATTCCTAACAGAATCGAAGAGATAATCCCTAGGACAAATCCGAAATAGTTGTTTGGATTACGAATGATGAGCACGTATGCACTTCCTATTAATCCGCTTGCAATCGCAATATTTTTGATGTTCCCCTCCTGACCGATTAAAAATAAAAATACCAAGACTACTGCAAAAATAGCCATCGATAGGAGCGTATTTAGTCCGACTTCTTTCAATAATTGTGACGTTTCTTTTTTCATATTTCTTTTTTTTATGTTGATAAATGAGATAAGTTGATGTTGTTTTTGATTAATAAATTCTGAAAATTCGATAATCAGCCATTAAGATAAAACTTCCGGCCGTCCATTGATGACAGACCTGCTTTCGATACAAAAATCCTGATGAATCGGGAGCCCGAAATATATTGTTTCAATGGCTTTACCTTGTTGTAAGAGCTTTGTGAGTGATATGTTATCTTCCATGGCAATTTTCGGAAATTGCCGGCAAAGATACGAAAAAAAGTACAATAATAGGGCATTTTTGCTTTTTATTCTTTGCTTATCGCTACTTATTTCAATATTTTAGCTGTTTTTTTTTATTTGGGCGTGCCGGCTACGCCGTCGGCGTCCGGTTCCAAGTCCGCAGCCGG
>CAZWCI010000078.1:0-7879 GCA_964632815.1 uncultured Lentimicrobiaceae bacterium
TTACACTTTGTGTTGTTTGTGCAACAAGTTACGGACAAGATGTTCCAGATTATAACGATATATATAGAGATTTACCGCCTTCTCCATCATGGGATTTATTAAAACACTGTTCTAAATATAACAGACAAGAGTATTTGCAATTGCCAAATTATATTAGGTCGAATTATGAAATTGGTAAAAATTGCATTATGGCGGGGAATATATTAGTTGGTGTGGGCTCCCTGATGTGTGTTCTAGCAACAGGAATATATATCACCCGTGATATTTCTAATTATAAAAATGCAAATATCTTAATGGGCGTAGGTGCTTCATTTGTAAGTGTTACTATTCCGTTATTTTGTTTTGGAAATCATATTAAACGAGAATCAAATATGACGTATAATTTATACCGTGATCACAAAATGCACATGATAAATTATCATTAATTCTACAAAAACTGATTGTTCAGACTATCTTGAGGATTTACAGAATTTATCGGGCATTAACTTTACTTATTTTTAAATGAAGTTGGTATCCCTCTCCCTGAATCCTAAGAAAATAGAGTCCCGGAGGATAGCGGGTTAAATCAAAATCAATTTGAGGTTGCATAAAGAAGTTGTGCTGTCCCTTCCATAACAAACTCGACTGTGTATTATACAGGGAAACCTGAACCCACTCATTTTGTTGTTGATCCACAAATACTGAAATTTTTGATGTAGCAGGATTCGGAAAAAGGGAATAGGCAGGACTATTCCGGTACTCTTCTACAGGAAGATAGTGACTGGTCGGGGTAATCGGGGTCAGATTACTGTCTAACTTACAAATCAAGATATCGGAAAGATGCGTTCCTAATGAAGTGGTTGTTCCAATCAGGATAAAACCGCCGTCATTCGTAGGAATTACTTGGGAAAGGATATCTGATTTTTGGTAACCCGTTCCGGAGCGCACGACACTTCTCTTGAATGCATAATCGCCCCGTCGATAAAGGTGTAGTATAATCGTCGGCTTATAGTAGGAATTTCCTTCTGCATTAACGCCCACAATAAGATCTCCATTGGCGGCGAGGCCCATAGAAGAATATTCATCATCGGCATGTTGCCATAACGGGTAATCTACATAGCTGCTATACAAAGGATTTCCGGCGGAATCAAAAAGAATCAAATAGAAATCTTTATATTCCAAATCATCATACATACGTGTATAACCGATGGTAACGACTTTTCCGAAAGGATCCCGAAGGGCTTGTGTGGAAACCGCTTTATTTCTTATTGCTCCGTAATGGACATGATGATAATTTTCTCCGTTAAAGTTCATCAAAGAATAGAATGGAACAGAATCATTGGTAATTAGATTTTGCTGAAATCCCGATACCAGCATCAATGAATCACTCCATAGAGAAACAGAGGTAAATCCGTCATCCCCGGGCAATTCACTTTTAATAACAGACAAAGATTGTCCGGTTTCTGAAAGTTTCACCCAAAGAGCATCTACTGAAGTCGTATCGGTATCATAGGTTTCTCCGACCATCACAATTTCCCGGTTCGGCAATTCCAGCAGCTGTCGGGAAAAGCTCCAATCATTACATGGAAGGACAAAAGTCCATTTTTCATTAAAAAGAGAATCCACCCGCATCACAAAAGGTTGATACGGGGTATTGTCATTTTTAATTTCTCCGGTAATTAACAAATCTCCATTAGCAGCTTTAATTAGATAATTTCCATTATATAAATTATAATCATGAAATTCCTTATAAAATTGAGGAATTCCGAATTGATCTAATCGGACGAGTAAAAGGCGGGCGTTGCCATTTGGGTTTCCGGTATTCGCCAAAAAGACATAACCGGAGTCCGCCATTTGCACAATACTTTTCCCAAAGGAATAATCTGCATATCCATACGTATAATCAAAGAGAATGGATTGAGCGGAGAGGGAACAAGTGAGCCCCGACAACGCAAATAAAAACGACAAGCCAATGCGGGAGCGACGAAGAAGGGTATTCCAAACAAGTTTAAAAGACGGAGACATTTGCATCATTCTTACTCTATAATTGCTTGACGGATTTTAACTAATTTTTCAAGCAGTGGTTTCAATTCATGTAACGGGAGCATATTGGCGCCGTCGGAAAGTGCTTCTTTCGGGTTGGGATGCGTTTCTATAAAGAGACCGTCAAAGCCAACGGCAACTCCCGCACAGGCAATGGTTTCAATTAAATCCGGGCGTCCGCCGGTGATTCCTTCCTGTTGATTGGGTAATTGCAAGGCATGTGTACAATCGAGCACCACCGGACAGTTATTGGATTGCAGCTCTTTAATGCCCCGAAAATCCACCACGAGATCATGATAGCCGAAAGTTGTTCCGCGTTCGGTTATCATCACTTGATCGTTTCCGGTTTCCCTGACTTTTTGAACCGCAAAACGCATGGCTTCGGGAGACAAGAATTGTCCTTTTTTTATATTAATAATTCTTCCGGTTTTGGCAGCCGCCACCAACAGATCGGTTTGACGGGATAAAAAAGCGGGAATTTGCAATACATCAGCAACACAAGCGGCCATTTCCGCTTCCTCCTCCGTATGAATATCCGTTACAATTTGCAGGTTTTCTCTCTTTTTTATGGAAGCCAATATGGCCAATGCTTCTTCCGTACCAATTCCGGTAAACGATTTCAGAGAAGAACGGTTTGCTTTTTTATAAGATGCTTTAAAATAAAAAGGAATATGCAAATCCGAACAAATTCGGGACACTGTTTGGGCTACCGTATTGGTAATTTCTTCATTTTCGACCACACAAGGACCTGCAATCAAAAAGAAATTGGACTTTTCCGTGAGATACATATCAATCAAATTTATAGTGCAAAGATACAAGTTTTTTATCAAGCAATCCTATACACGAATGTGTTAAAAATCAATCGCAAACTTCAAATTCACCAATCTGGGGGTTAAATAGTTGGGAACGGGAAAGAGGGTATTATTCAAATCTGCCACCCACAAATAGGAAGAAACATTGTTCGTTCCGAGAATATTAAACACTTCCAAAAAGATTTGGGCATTCTTGATACTTTGCAGAAACTTACTCTTATGTTTCATTCTATCTCTTCCCTGATCGAGCAGCATGTAGGAAAACCCGATATCCACCCGTCGATACCATGTTGATCTTAAAACTTGCAAATATCTTTCTGAGTTCGGTGCTCCGTAGGGAAGTCCACTGCCAAAAACAAAGTTCAAATGAACACGGATTTGTGGAAATGACGGAATATTGTCCTGAAAAAACAAGTTTACGGCAAAACGTTGATCGGTCGGCCGCGGAATATAACCCGGTTCGACACGATTTCCCTCCTCATCAATATAAAAATCGTTTTCTATATCTTCAGCGGTCTTCATGAGAGACAAAGAAATCCAGGATTCGAGCCCTTCGATAAATTCACCGCTCAATTTCATATCTATCCCTGTTGCATAACCGTGTGCATTATTTTCACCGCTGTATATTATTTTCATATTGTCCACCGAATAAGGAATCAAACGATCCAAATATTTGTAATAGACTTCTGTAATAAATTTGAACGGGCGTCGCCAAATTTTAAAATTATAATCGGCAGCAGCCACCACTTGAACAGAGCGTTGAGATTTAATATTTTCGTTCAGCGAGCCGTCTTCTCTTCTCATTTCTCTATAAAATGGAGGTTGGTAATAAACTCCCGTTTTGAGGCGAAATTCCCAATCTTTCTTCCAACGTGGTTTAAAAATAAAACTGATTCGCGGTGAAACCGTTAATTCGTTATTATAGGTCCAATAATTAAATCTCACACCTGCGTTCAGTAAAAAACGGGTAGCACTATCGCCGTCAATATGCCATACATCTTGAACAAATCCCGAAATTCTGTAAGTATTTAATTTATTTTTGGAATACAAATAAGAAGAAAAATCGAGTACTCGTGAAGGATCATCCAAGTCTATCGGAAGTCCGAATCCGCCTTCTGAAGGGGGAAGATGGGGCAATGTATATCCGGAAGAGTCTATCAATTCCCATTCTTTAATTTTGTCATTAATCACTTCATTTTGCGCCTTAGCTCCCCATGAAAGTGAATTATGATAAAGTGCGTGTTCCCCGGAAAGATTCACAGAAGAGACCACTGCGGTAAGATAGTTTCGGGTATGTTCCAAAAAAGTACCTACCCCGCGCACAGAAACTACTTGGGCAATATCATCATCATTACCCAAATCTGCTTCCAGATCGCTCAGCCAATACTGACTTTGAATATCATAAGTTTCAGTTTCACGTGCAAAGTAAGAGGATAAGATAGCATGCAACACATTTTTCTCATTTACCTCATAATCAAAAGTAAGTGCGCCCAAATAATTCTCGTAACTATCCAATTCCTGACCATCAAAGAAAACAGTGAGTCGCTGGGCCGAAGTAAGGGTTCCCCAATCGGTCTCACGGTCGGAGGGAGCAAAGATATATTGATTCCGGGCAAAATTACCAAGGAGACTCATACTCCATTTGGGAGCTAATTTCCAAGAAAGAAGCATCTGAGTATCGAAAAAACGGGGCTTATAATCGCCTTTCGTCTCCATTGATTTAAGCAGATAAGAATTTGATTTATATCTGACTCCAACAAGGAAGGTAAACAAGTCTTTCACTTTTCCTTCGACATGGGCGGAAGCACCAAGAAAACTCACTGAAAAGGAGCCGGCATAGCGGGTTGGTTTTTTATAGGTTACATCCAACACGGAAGACATCTTATCCCCGTATTGAGCTTCAAACCCACCGGCAGAAAACTTCACATTGGATGTAAGATCGGTATTAACGAAACTGAGCCCCTCCTGTTGTCCGCTTCGCACTAAGAATGGTCTGTAAATTTCCACATTATTGACATAGACGAGATTTTCATCAAAATTGCCGCCCCTCACATTATACTGAGAGGTCAATTCATTGGTTGAGGAGACTCCCGGAAGCATTTTAATCAACGACTCCGCGCCCCCTGTCGGCGAAGGAAGTTTGAACGTTAATTGCGGGTCAATTCGGACAAAGCCGTCATCGTAGCGCGCTCTCACATTAAAAGCTTCTAATTGCTCCCCTTTGGGGAAGAGCTGGAACGATAATTTACGTTTTTCCCCCGGCGACAACTTCACAACGATAAAAGTATCGATATATGTAAGATGCTTGAACGAAATTTTCACATTGACATTGGGAGGCAGATTAAGTTCAAAATCACCCGCATGATTCGATATCAGAGAGAGATGCAAAGAATCCACCTGAATATAAACCTGACCAAGCGGTTGATTGTACTCATCGGTAAGGTTTCCGTACAAAGTCGCCTCGCGCTGACCAAAAAGAGAACCGGTGCTAAGCAGGATTAAAAAAAACAGGATTGTTTTACTTCTATTCAATACCTCGGATTTTAAAGATAAGATAATCAAAATAAATACGAACAAAAGTACAAATTATTGTATAAAAATAAGAGACTGCCTAAAAAAAGCAGTCTCTCATCTTTATTGTGTAACAACAGAATTAATATTATTTAATAATTCCCTTTTCACTGGCTTCGATAATACAATTCCAAACCCCTTTTTTATTAATATTTCGAATACCTTTAGCTGATACTTTCAGGACAACATAATCATCCAATTCGGGAACAAAAAACTTTTTAGTATGTAGATTGGGACGAAATTGTCTTTTGGTTTTGATGTTAGAGTGAGAAACATTATGTCCACCCATTGCTTTTTTTCCTGTTATTTGACAAACTCTTGACATTGTTTTTTCTATTTAATTATTTTTTATCTTCCGTAATTTGGAGGTGCAAAAATACAATTTATTTTGAAACTTTCAATAGTTTTAGAAAATTTAATTTCATAAAAAAGGATAATTTATTTTGCAATCACTTTTTCAACCTGAAGAAGCAGATTTGTTTCGAGTTGATCTGCTTTACGAATAAGCGCTTCCGCTTCATCCAGAAGGGACTTGACAACCGTTTGATCTTCAAGCGACGTGGCATTAATTTTCACATTGAGAAAAGCACCATGCATCGCAGCGCGGGCGCAAAGTACGCCAACACCGGCATCAGAAACAGAATTCGGGTTTCCTTCGTGGATCATCGCTTCACAAAGTTCGAAGATTTCGAAAGATTTCTTCAGAGTTCTGAAAGGAATTTCGATGGCATATCGGGTGGCATCCTGAATGGCTTGTTTTCTCGACAACTTTTCCGCATCGGAGTTTTTAGGCAACGAAAAGGCCTCCATAATTTTATTAAAAGCATGGGTATCTTCTTCCACGAGCCAGAGCAATTCATCTTTAATCTGTTGTCCTTTTTCGGCCCAGCGGGAGAACTCTTCCCATCGGTCGTCCCAGCCGGCTTTATGGGCAGAGAGATTGGCAACCATGGTTCCGAGGGCGGCACCCAGCGCGCCCATATATGCAGAGATGGAACCGCCGCCCGGCGCAGGACTTTCAGAAGCAGTTTCGTTGGCAAAAGCAGTACACGTCATATCCATCAATCGCGCCTCTTTATTATCTTTGGCAATCAGATACTCAATCACTTTTTCTTCGGGGTCAAAAGGTTTCAAATCGTCAAGACCCATAGATTTCACCGCAATTTTCATCAACTCTTGCTCATCAACACCGAGAGAACGTTGTTGTTTGGCCAAGTAAAATCGTCCGGCATCAATCAACGCCTTTTTAGGGAGCAATCCTACGATTTCGGCTCCGGTAACACGAATTCCTCTGTCGGCAGCTTTCCGATTCACTTCTTCAAAAGCAACATGAAGCGGGGTCTGCATAGAATCGGTTATATTCATCGATACCTGAGCAATTCCGTATTCCTTAATAAACCAACCGATGGCTTTCGTCCCTTTAAGAGTGCCGGGGATGAAGACCTGATTTCCATGTTCATCCTTTACGATTTTGCCGGTAATCGGATTTCCTTCTCTTTGAGGACGTCCCTTTTCCCGCACGTCAAAGGCAATCGCGTTGGCTCTACGGGTAGAGGTCGTATTAAGATTATAGTTCACGGCAATTAAAAAATCACGGGCACCGATAGCTACAGCACCGCTTTTCGCTACTTGTTCGTCAAAGACGGAGGGACCGAAATCGGGTTTCCATTCCGTGGAGGTGACTCTCTCTTTCAATTTTTCGTATTCACCGCTTCGGCAATTTGCCAAATTACGTCTAATTTCTTTAAAAGCCGCATATTCGTAGCAATAAACCGGAATTCCGAGTTCCTTCCCTACCCTTTCGGCTAATTTACGGGCATAAACCACCGTTTCCTCCATCGTAATATTAGAAACCGGAACCAATGGACACACATCTGTAGCTCCAAAACGGGGATGATCTCCGTGATGAAAACGCATATCAATCACTTCGCGGGCTTTTTTGATGGCGTTAAATGCAGCTTCCAGCACCTCATCGGGCGTGCCGACAAACGTAACAACGGTCCGGTTGGTCGAAAACCCCGGATCTACGTCCAACAACTTAACCCCCTCTATTTTTTCAATTTCACCGGTAATCTGTTTCAACACATCCAATCTTCGGCCTTCGCTAAAATTGGGAACACATTCAATTAACTGTTTCATAACTATTTATATCTCTTTATTTACTTAAATTTAAGGATACAAATGTACAGCTTTTTTCAATTATAAAAGCGTTTTCCATCTCTTTAATGAAGAAAAGCAAAAGTAAAATATCTATTTTTTTTATTATTAGGGCGTGCCGGCTTCGCCGTCGGTCTCCGGTTCCAAGTCCGCGTCCGGAAGCCGTGTTGCCGCAAAGCTACAAAAAGAGCTTCCTCCGGTCGCTTTTTTGCAGCAGCGGCACATCGGCTTCCGTCCTTGCGGGCTTTCCACCTACGCCCTCACGCAGGGGAAATGACAAATTATCAGCGTGTTAGAAACGAACAGAAGCTTCATCG
>CAZWCI010000079.1:0-7612 GCA_964632815.1 uncultured Lentimicrobiaceae bacterium
ATACAGCCCAATGGTGCTTCCAACTATTATTTGAATCCAACCACAACTACTGAATATCATTTGCAATTTTATATGCACCCACAATGTGTATTTGATACAACAATTACTATTTTTGTTCATATACTTCCCACTTTAAATCTCGGAAATGATACAGTCATCTGTGAACCGGATTTTATTCCATTTGAATTAGACGCATCCTCTGATTATGATCACTTTTTATGGCATGATAATAGCACCAATCAGACTTTAACAGTAACGGGAGAAGGTGATTATTCAGTGGTGGTTTCAAATAATTTTGGATGTGAATTAAGAGATGAAATGAATGTTCATATTTTAACTCCTCCTTGTTATTGTGAGATTTATGCTTATAATGTATTCACTCCGAACGGAGATCAGGTCAACGATTTATTTGTAATTGAAACTTCTGAAGATATTTATTTTTATGAATTAGATATTTATGATCGATGGGGAAAACGTGTTTTTCATACCGATGACAAAAAAGAATTTTGGGATGGAATGATTTTAGGTGCAAAAGCAACAGATGGGGTTTATTTTTACACGGTATTATATAAATGCAGTATAGATGTAAATCCGGATGAAATTCACAAATATCATAGCTCAGTAACAATAATCAGATAATTATTTTAATATTTATAATGAAAGAATATAAAATGAAAAAAATAAAAAAGACAACTATCATTTTTTTGGCAGGTCTGTTTTTGATAGGATTTTTTATTCCATTTGGAAATGGTTCTGAAGGTCTTTACAATAAACTTATTAATGATTATCCGTACGATTTTCAGAAGGATAAAAGCTCTGACAATAATTTACCAATTAAGATTGAAGAATTGAATGCAAAAGGATTATTAGAAAATACGGATCGTGCATGTGATATGACTCCTCCTTTTTCTGAAAATTTTGAAAGTTATCCTTTAGGACTTAATTTATGTTGGAAAAATGCAATTCTGCCCACTGCAAATGTTATTGCATACAATCCCACGGACACCTCTTCGGTATTGCGTTATGATACAACTTATCGCTATGATACCAGCTATACGATAGGATCTATTCTACGTTATTTCAATTACACCGGATCTCCCCAAACATGGACAGTTCCGGCGAATGTTACCACTGTTGGTTTATCTGTATGGGGAGCACAAGGAGGAGATGGTGGAAAAGGAACTTATACAGCAGGTGTTGGGGGAAATGGCGGATATGCTGCGGGGACATTAAGTGTTTCTCCCGGAGATATTCTTACTATTATTGTTGGAGGAATGGGGCAATCAGCAGCATCACATCCGACATGTCCTACTTGTCCGGGAGGAAACGGAGGCTATGGAAGTGGCGGCGGTGCAGGAGGTGCTTGGTGCAGTTCCCAATATGCAGCAGGCGGCGGCGGTGGAGGTGGCTTTAGTATGATTCAGAAAAATGGAACAATGGTATTGGTAGCCGGCGGCGGCGGCGGCGGTGGTGGTGGAGCTTCAAGCGGGGGCTCTAACCATGGGGCTGGCGGCAATGGTGGAGCCGGCGGCGGCCTTTCCGGAATTAATGGTTCTCCCAGTAGCGGAGGGGGATATAACGGCTATGGTGGAACACAATATTCCGGTGGCTCCGGAGGTAGTAGCGGACAATCCGGTGGTTATCTCTATGGCGGGGGCGGCTACGGATATAGTAGTGCTGCTGCTTCAGGAAATTCATCAACTTATGCAGGTGGACCCGGTGCCAGTGGAGGATGCAGTTCCTCAGCAGGCGGTTCCGGTGGGGGCGGCGGCGGTTACTACGGCGGCGGCGGCGGTGGCTCCTATTCTGCAGGCGGCGGCGGTGGCTCCGCATACGTTGGCGGCGTTGCTAATGGTGTCACAATTGCCGGAAATCTCTCAATTCCGGATACAAACGGACAAACAATGGTTGGAAAAATGGGATACGGCTGCGCAGGTATTGCTTATCAAGGAACGGTTATGGATGGAATAGATACCCTTATCGACCAAATTTATGTGGCAGAAACCTTGATTGTATATCATTCAAATGCACTGCTCATCGAAGAAATGCAAAGTAACTCTATGGTAGTCTCTCCTAAAATTATAGTCACTCCAAACGAAATTGTGAATGTCTCTTTCGCAGTATTCAGCGATGTGACAGAATCTGTTCAAATTGGAATGATGCCCGACCAATCCACATTAAATGGCTTTATCGAATTTCAAACCATAACCACACAAGCCGGTGTTTGGAAACCCATTAATCTGACCAATATACCCATTTCTACTACTCATAAACATCTCGCATTCAGAACATCAGGACAAAATAAAGTTTACGTGGATCAGGTGTTTATAAGTGCTACCCAAAACCCGACTTCTATCCAAGAATTATCTACATTGGAATGTCAAATCTCTCCGAATCCGTTTGACGATAAACTATATATGGCTTCAACTTCTATATCGGGAGATGTCATGGTTAGACTTTTTGACATACAAGGCAGAGAAATTTATGCAACACAGCTTAACGGATTTTCACAGTATTCGGAAATAAAAATTCCCGAAATTAATTCGGGAATCTATGTGATAAAAATAGAAGATCTAAATCAACGAACTTACAATCAGAAAATTATAAAATATTAATTGTAAGATTATATTAAATACATTTTTCATAAATGCGGTCTGCCAATCTGCTGGCTCCGATTCTGAAATAATGATTATTTAACCAAGGTTCACCCAATACATTTTCTAATATTTTCAAATAAGCTATTGCGGTTTCGGCATCAGCGATTCCTCCGGCTGGCTTCATCCCAACAATTTTCCCGGTCTTATCATAATGAGCTTTTATAACATCCAACATCGTAAGGAAAGATTCAGGAGTCGCATTTACCGGTATTTTTCCTGTTGATGTTTTAATGAAATCAGCACCTGCTTCAATGGCAATTTCTGCGGCTTTGTAAATGTTGGTCAATGAATGGAGTTCTCCGGTTTCTAAAATAACTTTTAATCTTGCTTTTCCACAAACTTTTTTAATGGCGACTATCTCATCAGACACTTCCTGATAATTGCCTTCAAGAAATTTTCCACGGGAAATAACCATATCAATTTCATCAGCCCCTTGAGCAACAGTGTATTCAACTTCTGCTACTTTGATTTCGATTGGTGATTGACCTGCCGGAAATGCTCCTGCAACAGCAGCTACTTTTACATTACTTCCCTTTAAAATCTCTTTGGCTTGTGCTACAAACGTAGGATATACACAAACCGCCGCTGTCGTAGGAATATTTTTTTCTTCTGTCTTAAATTGCAATGCTTTATGGCAAAGGTCATTAATCTTTTGTTTGTTGTCTGAACCCTCCAATGTTGTTAAATCTATTGAATTTAAAATGAATCGGTAAGCAGAGGCTTCATCAAAATGTTTTAAAGTCAGAGATTTGTAATGTTCAATTCTCTCTTGAATTTCTTTTTCGTTGACTATTTTACTCATAATTGTAATATAAATAGGTTAATAAATGATTTTTATATAATTATCAAGGATTTTCTTTCGTTGGTTTTGAAAAATGATTTAAAGCAATTCTTAAAGAAAATACATGTGAATACGGAGCAATGGATAAATCTCCGATATCGGTCAGTGCATAATCGATAGAAACAATGTTTTTAATATTCACCCCCAAACCGAGATTAATTTGCATCGTAGTTTTGGTTTTATCTTCAAAATCTTTTTCTTGTTGAAAATTCCCTATTCCTGCACGAAGGGCGACAATATTCTTATAACCGAGTTCCATTCCGAAGTGGGGATCAATACTGATAAAATCGCTTCGTATTAAAGTGTTTCGTTTCTTATCGAAGGTACAATCTAAATCGATGGCAAATGTGCCGTTAAATCCTTTTCCGAAATTAATGTATTTCCCCGCCCCAACCAATAATTTGGGTAATGTTATTTCGAGAGAATTCTCGGGAATTTCATTGCCGGTTTGTTGAAAAACCTCTATAACCTCATCGCTAAGATGATAGCTCCACGCATTAAAAGTGGAAGTTCCATCTCTGAGCATCGCTCCTGCTTGCCATCCTTTGTGGTGATATTGAACCCCAAAATCAAGCCCAAACCCCCAAGCTCCCGCAAAATTCCCAATGGTACGTCTGATTATTTTGACATTAGCTCCTATGGATAAGCCTTTCACTTTCTTTATTTGATGAGCATAAGAAAGCAAAAAAGCCATATCTGCGGTTGAGAACATAGAAATTCTATCGTAATCAAAATTCCCTTGATTATCCATCAAGAGTGTAGTATTCATTATATTATCAATGCCGAGTCTTATAAAACTGAAGGCAACCGTAGAAACGGTATCAATTTTGTAAGCAATTCCGGCATAATCATATTGAGCGATATTGGCAAAATAGGCAGCATGCATCAAAGATAATTGATACTTTTGTTCCATTCTGCTTAATCCTGCGGGATTCCAATAGGCAGACGTTACATCATTTGACAGAGCTGTTAAAGTATTCGACATGGACAACCCGCGAGCTCCAACCCCCAATGATAGAAATTCATTGCTGTACTTTGCCGTTTGTGCATAACTGCCAAAAACCAGCAAGGTAACCACAAAGAACAACAAACTTCTTTTCATCTTTATTTTTAATTTTTAATATAACGAGTAAAGTTACTAAAAATTATAAAATCTACAAATCTAAGCAACTGTAAAAACTTATTTAGCAAAATATTCGAGCATCTTGTTCAACGCAACCGCACGATGACTCATCTCATTTTTCCGTGTCTCCTCCATCTCCGCAAAAGTTAACTCACTTCCAACTGGTAAAAAAACAGGATCATAACCAAACCCGCCCGCACCTCTTGTTTCTTTAATAATTTCTCCCTCTATTCGACCTTCGAACAAATATTCTTTTCCATCGATAATAACTGCAATAACGGTCACAAAGGCTGCTTTCCGATTTGTTTTACCCTCCAACTCTTTCAATAATTTACGGACATTGTCTTCGTATGAAGCATTTTCCCCCGCATAACGCGCAGAATAAACACCGGGACGATTATCTAATGCGTCCACAATCAACCCCGTATCATCTGCAAAACAGTTACAATGAAAACGGGTAAACACAAAACGTGCTTTTTGAAGCGCATTCCCCGAAATGGTATCTGCAGTTTCAGGAATATCTTCAAAAAAGTTTAGATCGGATAAACTTTTAATAATAAAACAAGAACCGATAATAGCCACAACCTCTTTTACTTTATGTAAATTGTGTGTGGCAAATACCAGTTCAAAAGGATCGCTTGTCATTAAGAAAAAATGAATGCGTAACTCTTATTTATTAAGCTTCACCTTTAATTTCAATGGCTTGTTTTCCTCTGTAATAACCACATTCCGGACAAATTCTGTGGGTCAGGATGGCAGCGCCACAATGGCTGCAAGTGGTCAATTGAGGAGCGGTCATGAAATCATGAGTTCTTCTCTTATCTCTTCTCATTGCTGAGTGTCTTCTTTTGGGATTCGGCATGACTATTTTTTTTTATAATGTTTCTAATCTTGTTTTATCTGTTTTAACGCTTCCCACCTTGGATCAATTTGCGATTCTTTTAGTGAGAGATTTTCTAATATTTTTAATATTTCAGGATTACATGTGGAGTTTCCTTGTTCATCATCCGGATGGGTAATCTTTATAGGAAGAGCCAATCTGATAATTTCATAAACAAAATGAAAAACATCTAAAGCATATTCATTCTCATCAATAAACCAAAGATTATCTTCATTAAGACTTTCATCGGGTTGCTCCACCAACTTCACTACCAATTGTTCCGTAAATTCCAAAGGAATTTCAACCGGATCCAAACATCGATCACAAGGGGCAACAACATTTCCTTGAATATGGAAATGTAAATTCAACATTTTCTCCTGATTTTCCATATCAATTTGCAATTGAAGACATCCTCCCTGCAATTCTGATATGTTGGATATTTCAAAGAACAATTCGTCACAAGTAATTGAAAATGTGTGATTTCCAAGACTTATTCCGGCAATTCTGAGCCTAAATTCATCCCGTTTACTCTTTTCTTTCGGCGTCATTTTTTTGGGTTGCAAATATAGGAATTTTTTTTGATTAAAAAGTAATCTGTTTATTATTTTATTTAACGGCTTGAAATTGTTGAAGGAATCGAACATCATTTTCAAAAAACAAACGAATATCATTTGTTTTGTATTTTACTTGTGTCATTCGTTCAATTCCGATTCCAAAAGCATAGCCAGTATATATGGTACTGTCAATATTGCAATTTTCAAGTACGTTAGGATCTACCATTCCACAACCCATTATTTCCACCCATCCGGAGTGTTTGCATAAGGCACAGCCCGCCCCACCGCAAATATTACATGACACATCCATTTCGGCAGATGGTTCTGTAAAAGGAAAATAGGAAGGACGCAACCGGATTTTGGTTCCTTCTCCAAACATCTGTTTGGCAAAGTAGAATAAGGTCTGCTCCATCTCTGCAAATGAAACATGCTCTGCTATATACAACCCTTCTACTTGATGAAACATACAATGTGCCCGCGAAGTAATGGCTTCGTTACGATACACCCGCCCCGGACAAATAACCCTAATGGGTGGTTTTTCATTCTCCATAACGCGTACCTGCAACGAAGATGTGTGTGTGCGTAAAGCAATATCCGGATTGGTATGCACAAAGAATGTGTCTTGCATGTCACGGGCAGGATGCTCTTCCGCAAAATTTAATGCAGAAAAAATATGCCAATCATCATCAATTTCAGGTCCGGGAACTCTTGAAAATCCAATTGCTTCAAATATTTCACAAACCTCATTCATCACAATCGAAATCGGATGTAATCCGCCTAACTCAATACCCTTTGCAGAACGGGTTACATCTGTTAGCCCTACAGAATAGGAAACGGACGATTCCAGTTTTTCCTTGCTCTGATCATAAACGTTTTGGGCCTTTTGCTTGAGTTCATTAACTAAAATCCCATATTGCTTCCGCTCTTCCGGTGCAATATTCTTTATGTCACTTAACAATGACTGTAATTCACTTTTTTTACTTAAAAATTGTAATCTGTATTGTTCCAGCTTCTCCGCTGAATCAATTACAAAATTGTCAATTTCAGTATGTAATTTTTGTATTTTAGACATGTCTTTGAGAAAAAATAATCTGTTTACGGTTCTATAATTTTGGTAGAGATAATTTTAATATCTGTAGTTGGTCTGTCAAAGCGGTCTTTACTCTGAGAAGCAATTTTATCTACAACTTCCATTCCGGAAATAACTTCTCCAAAAACCGTATAATCACCATCTAAAAATGGAGCTCCTCCAATGGTAGTGTATATATCGATTTGTTCTTGGGTGAATTTTTTGCCTGTTTGGGCGGCAATACTGTTCATGTCTGCAACACTCCATTTTTTCCCGTCCACAATATAAAATTGTGAGCCCGAAGATGCTTTTTTGGGATTCATGTGATCGCCTGTACGGGCAGCAGCTACAGCACCTCTTTTATGAATCAGGGAAGAAACAAATTCAGCCGGAATTGTATATCCGGGTCCGCCATTTCCCAATTGCTCATTTGCTTTGGCGGTTTTAGAGTTTGGGTCTCCGGTCTGAATCATAAATTCTTTAATTAT
>CAZWCI010000080.1:0-1463 GCA_964632815.1 uncultured Lentimicrobiaceae bacterium
CCATCCCCAATTCATGTGGAAAAGGCCTTGTGAATCATATCCATCCATCAGCCATGCATGTCCTGTAGCACCCTCTGCAGTTGTAGCAGAATAATAAATAGGACGTAATGCGTCCAATTCAGTTTTAAGGGTATCAGCCCATTTAGGATAGTTAGCATTTAATCCCAATAAAATAGCTTCTGCATCAACAACATGAACTCCTTGATTATAACCCCAATTGTTTCTAAATGCAAGAATGGCATTTGTTTCATGTCCGCTTGTTCCGTCCGGAGATGTCGGAACCGATTCATCATATCCGTAGCCATATTCTACCAATGCTGAAACACCGCAATGATAAATTAACTTAGCCAACTCTCCATTATAATTAAATGGACGATCCGTCATTGCATCATAATTATAGGTACTTTGGGCAAAGTTAACAATTTGACGAGGAAATACAGGAACTCCATCAACATAAGTAGGATAGTAAGAGACTCCGCCAATTCCTCTTTCGGGATGACGATAATAGTTACGTATAACTGCCATACTTAAGGCAACACAACCTACAACGGAACGTTGATCGTTAATAGAAATGGTAGGATCAAAAGGACAATAAGTGTTATAATATGTCTCTTGACTCCATGTTGTTGTAATTAAAGGATCAACATAAGCATTGCGTGATCTTACCGGAGTAAAATCTTCTTGAAGATAACGGTTCCATAATGAAGATATTTCTTCTGAAGCTTCTGCACGACGCTGTTTTACATCAACAATTTGTTTTTTGTAGTTTTCAATAAATAGCTCAGAGGCCGGATTGGAACGATATTCACCTTCCATTGAATATGCTAACACAGGAGTTGCCTGATCCGTTGCGGAAATTAATATAAACCCAAAATTCCGAACTCCAAAACGATAAAAAATCGGTTGTCCATTCTCATCTAACTCCGTATATTGCAAAGTTAAATCTTCAAGTTGGATATTTATATTCTGCGAAACATATCTTTCAGCCAGAAAATTTCGAGACACCCGTTGAGCCTCTTCAACAGATATATTTGTTGAAAACGCAAAAGAAAAGATAGTCAACAAAAAAACGAATGTAATTGCTTTTTTCATAAGTTCATTTTTTATTTTAATAATAATGTATTTTCCTAAAATGAGCTACAAAAATACAAAAAAAAACAAATAATAGACAGTGTTAAAAAAAAATAAAATGTTTTGAGTTTATCCTATTGAAGGTCAATTTATTGAATTCACCCCTTCTCATTATTTTATATTTTCATTTTTTTAAAAAAACTTTATAGATTTTAATGTAATTTTGCATCTTAAAAATAATTCAAAATGAAATTTAAAAATATTGCTCTATTAATTATTCGCTTATTAATCGGTGTGATGTTTATTACAACTGCTGTTTTAAAATTGCTATCGATTGATCAGTTTGAAATTTACATATATAGTTTTAATATTTTTAATTTTGTAATAACTAC
>CAZWCI010000080.1:1563-7542 GCA_964632815.1 uncultured Lentimicrobiaceae bacterium
TTGATTCGACGTTCTCATGATAGTTCCTTTAAAGGGAAGAAATTGGCAACTTGGTCGATTCCGATACTGACAATTATTCTAACTTTCGGTTTGTTTGTTCCCGATTCTTTGTACAATCAATTTAGGTCTAAACATCATAATTTTAATGCTATTTACTTTGATAAAATTCAAAAGGATACCATTCTAAATACAACGTTGACAGATGTTAAGTTCCTTAATCAAAATGAAAAAGACACCATCGTTTTTAACAGATATAAATCTACTTTTGTGATTGATGATGGCAGATATATAATGGGATTTATGGCTTCGGGTTGTAAATTTTGCAGATTAAGCATCCGCAAATTGAATGCAATTTTTGAGAGAAATCAAATAAATCCGGACCATTGTATTTTATTCCTTTGGGGAAGTAATGGTTCTATTTCTTCATTTTTAAAGGAGACCAATGCTTTGCAATATCAATATCGATTGTTGGATCCTATTTCAGCAATTAATCTTACTTATGGGAAATTTCCGACATTTATTTTGTTTGAGAATCATAAAGTGATTAAAACTTTAGATTATCGTGAAATTTCCGAATCAGAAATAAATGACTTTTTAAAACCATGACAAATATTGAAATCATGTCCCCTGTGGGATCTTATGAATCTTTAGCTGCTGCTATTCAAGCCGGAGCCGGTTCTGTTTATTTCGGAATTGGAAAACTGAATATGCGTTCCCGTTCCGCAGTAAATTTCGGCAGAGAGGATTTGAAGAATATCGTTGAAATTTGTGACAATCATCATGTCCGCTCTTATCTTACTGTCAACACAATAATTTATAATGATGAGATATCCGAAATGCATGAACTCCTTGATGATGCTAAACAATATGGAGTTTCGGCAATTATTGCTTCCGATTGGGCTGTTATAGAATATGCTTCTCGAATAGGCTTAGAGATACATATATCAACACAATGTAATATTACGAATATTGAAGCCGTTCGCTTTTATGCCCGCTTTGCAGATGTGATGGTTTTGGCTCGCGAAAATAATCTTGCTCAAGTAGCTTCAATTACAGAAGCTATCCGAAATGAAAATATTTGCGGCCCCTCCGGGCAACAAGTTCGCATTGAAATGTTTGTTCATGGGGCATTGTGTATGGCGGTTTCAGGGAAGTGTTATCTAAGTCTCGACAATTTCAACCATTCCGCAAATCGGGGTGCTTGTCTCCAACCCTGCCGCCGTTCCTATCAAGTTAAAGACGAAGAGAGCGATCTTGAACTCGCAATAGACAATAAATATATAATGTCGCCAAAAGATCTTTGTACAATCGGTTTTTTGGATAAAATTATTAAAGCAGGTGTTACAGTACTCAAAATTGAGGGCAGAGGTCGTTCCGCTGAATATGTAAAGACCGTCACAGCATGCTATCATGAAGCGTTGGATGCTATCATTCTTAATCAATATACAAAAGAAAAAGTAGAAGAATGGATAACCCGCTTGAGAAGTGTCTATAATCGTGATTTTTGGGATGGATACTATTTGGGCAGAACTATGGGGGAATGGGCAGACCGATATGGATCCCAAGCAACCAGAACTAAAGTATATGTAGGTAAAATAACCAATTACTTCTCAAAGCTACAAGTAGCCGAAGTTCATATCGAAACCCAAGAAATCTGTCAAGGAGATTCCTTGTTAATTATCGGACCCACCACGGGAGTCTGCGAAGTCGAAGCGAAAGAAATTCGCGTGGAACTCAAATCGGTTGACTGTGCCCAAAAAGGAGAAGATTGCTCCATTCCTTCTTCCGAAGTGGTCAGAAGAGGAGATAAAGTATATAAATGGGTTGTTACTCAAGACGAGTTTTAATTAAAACATTCTATTCCGAATCAAAGAAATAACTTCTTTGGTATATAACGGAAATTCCGCTTTCATCATCCAATCATAATATTGAGGCTCCGTACGAAACACTTGTTCCACCGGTTGTCCTTTATATTTACCGAAATTGAAAACTTCCTGATCTTTATCATTAAAGACAATATGTCCTGCAAAATCGACATTGCGACTTTCCTGACTAAAGTTGCTTAGCACCTTAATGTCGTTTTGTATCGGATACGTTACTTTGCCTGTTTTAGAGTCTTCATACGGAGTATTCTGATATCTGTCCAATTGGGCCTTAAGAACTTCATAGGTTGCTCTTGTATCAGCTTCCGCACTATGCGCATTTATCAAATCTTTATTGCAATACAACTTATATGCGGCAGATAAAGAACGTGGCTCCATACGATGAAAAATCGTTTGTACATCAACAAATACACGATTTCGAATATCAAACTTCATTCCACATCTCAAAAATTCTTCAACCAAAAGAGGTAAGTCAAATTTATTAGAATTAAAGCCTGCAATATCGGCTTCTTCAAAAAAATCAAGGACCTTATGAGCAACGGCTTCAAAAGCAGGTTCATTTTTTACATCTTCATCGTATATTCCGTGTATTTCAGAGGATTTTTCCGGAATCGGAATCCCCGGATTAATCCGCATCGTTAATGCAATTTCTTCTCCGTCGGGCATCACTTTTAACATCGAAATTTCAACAATTCTGTCTTTCCCGATGCTAATTCCGGTCGTTTCCAAATCAAAGAATACCAACGGTTTTTCTAAATTCAAATTCATACTATTTTATTTTTTAATTATTTTTCTCGTTCCCAAGTCCTTCGTATTTTGGAACAATCTTATCATATAAATACCTGAAGCAAAGTTCCTTATTCCAATTTCTGTTTCCTGATCTGAAATCTCTTTGGTTAACAATAATTTCCCATACATATCAAAAATTATGACATTTATTTTTTCGGCAGAGAAATCGGCATCAGTTTTTATCTTAACATAATCTCCGGCAGGATTTGGATACACCAAAAAATCAACGGATTGGCGTTCCTGAATGGAAACATTGTGCGGGGTAAAATATTTTCCTACAACCGGGCGAATCATAGGTACACCTTTAAGAAAAGGGTCTTTCCATGTAGCAGCGGTTTTGTACATAAAATGTGCGCGGCCGTCATTATTGCGATCAAACCCGATGTTGAGCTGCACATTATGATTTTGGTAAAATCCCACGTAAAATGTGCCTGAAACGGGTACAGGTTCATCTAAATAATAGGTAACAAAATCAAGAAAATCCTCTTCATGGGCAGGCAGTTGAGCTGCTTTTGAATATAACACATTTCCGGGCTTCTGATCATCATCAGCCCACACCATAAGTGTAAAAGGAACTTCGTTTGCCTCATTTAACACATGGTTAAACCACATTCTGACACAACGTAAGGTATCCGGGTGGTTGAGCGTAAATCCGACAGCCAAAGAAATTTCAGGGTTTTGTAAATTTGACAAAATTGAATATCCGTTTTCTGCAATCCCATCATCATAAGCATAATAATTGTAGAAGTTCTGTTCCAAAACTGCAGTATCATTTTGTTTACGGCTATCCCCCGCACCTTCTTCCCGAAAAACATGCACTACCGTAAAAGAAACACTATCTGCCAAATCAGCAGGTAATCCAAATTCAATTGGTGGTGTTGCATGCCCTCCATAGATGTGTAATCCATTCGGATAATAAGGTGTTGCATTTTCGTTGTTACTTGTATAAGTATGAATTGGCGTTATACCATTTTTTAACACCGTGTAGGTATAATTGGTATTCTTGATAGAATTGGATAAATTGGAAAGCCGATTTTGAAAACTCTCTGACAATTCTTGTTGCTGAAATTGACTCCACGGCATAACCTGATACTTTTTCAACAATGATTGTGAAGGCATTACAAATGCGACATCATTAGGAAAAGAATCTGTAACACTACGATTGATGTTTAGTTGAATGTAATCAATATGCCATTGATCGACATTGCTTGCCCAACCGGCAACTCCATTATCTTCAAGACTTGCATAATTTCTGAACCTGAATTGAAAATTATTCCGCAAATATTGAGGATCACGAATTGGAATTAATACTTGTTTAAAAAATTGCAATGGATTTTCCTGTAGCCATGTATCAAGCGATAATCCTTCCGTTGACCAAACTCTATTCCATATCTCTTCTGGACCGAAAATAGAATCCATCGGCAGTTGAACTACCGTCCCTGAATCCATAAAAGTTTCTACAATATAATATGTGCCGGGAATGAAAGGATTCGCAATACTATCTCCGGGGACATAGTTGGTATCAGTAATATAATCCCCGTTTATAAACTGATTCATAAAAATAGTATCTCCTGTTTCGTAACCAAATTCCAAAACAAGAGAATCATCCGTTTCCGGCTGATCGCCAATTCTTTCCCATTCAAGAAAAATATTATTGTCCGGATATGTACCCCCACCCGGTTGATAATAAAAACTAAAATAGATAGAATCTTGTATCCGGATAATGCGTGGAGTCGGGTTAAAAAGTGAATCTAAACGAATCGGCCGAGATGTGAGCGTGTCTGCTCCGAAAACATCTCTGGAAGCATGTCGATATACTTTACCTGCACCATCAATAGCGTCTAACGTAACAACACCTATTGACGGAGGCTGAAGAGGAAAAGAAGAATTAACGAACCCTTGATTATCTTTAAACAGAGAGGGTGCAGGATATCCCGTATATGTTGAAAAATCTTCAATAAAAGGCAATTGAACGGCCTCATAACTCCTGTCGTTTTTAAAAGCATTTGTCTTATATGCTTTAACCAATTGAACATTCTGTTTTAGCCCGGTTAAAATTTCCTGAGAATTTACTTGTGGGATAATTCCTATCAGAAAAGCAAAAAAAGTTAGAAGTACAGTGAATCTGTATTTTAGAAAAAAATTGAATTTCAATTTCATAATGTAACGCATAAAAAAATTTGTAATTCTGATACCTTTTTAATTAACCTCATCTTCTCCGGCAGGTTTTGTGGTTTCATCAGGTAAATTTTCTATATTTTTCCCTACAACCAATGAAATAACATCCCCTTTATTAATCTCTGTCCCGGGAGAAATTGATCTTCCCTTGTAAAGCTGTTCCAATACTGCATTTTCGAAAGGACTCTGCTTATAAATAACATTACCCAATTCCAAACCGCTTGCCTTCAACATGATTTCCGCTTGCCGCAAAGATACATCTTTTAATTCCGGCATCGGTACTTTCGGAGGCACCGAAGAAGCAACCGTTACATATACCTTTCTTCCTACCTTCACCTGTTCTCCGGCTTCAGGATTTTGTTTTATAATAATTCCCGGTTTTTGAGATTTGTCAAAAAAATAATCCGAAACTACGATTACAAAATCATTGGATTTACTATTTGCAATAAGAACCTCAGAATCCTGGCCCACAAAATCCGGCATCTCAATCTCTTTCCCATGACGGGTAAAGAATTTTAAACAAATCATCGACACGATAACAATCACCAATGTTATCCCTATGGCAAGAACTATATGGAACCAAATTCTTTTAGGTGATAAAATTTCTTTGATGTTCATAAATGAAAACTGTTTTTATATAACGAAGAGTTTTGGATGATATTCTCTTTATGAGGATGCTTCTTTTTATGTTTTAATCTGCAAAGATACACATTATCTCAATTAATTTGTGTATTTTTGCTTGTTTTTTTATATCTTAAATATAATTTTATATATCAAAAAATTAAGCATTTTATGACACGACATTTTAATTATTTATGCTTATTATTACTCCTTTCCATTTGTTTTCCTCTTTTTCCCCAACAAACCATTACGATTGAAGATTGTCAGAATTGGGCCATCACTCAATCCTCTGCAAATGTTCAAAAAGAGTTGAATACCCAACTATTGAAAGTAAAGTTAAACGATGCTTCCTCTCACCTCTATCCGGTTCTGGAACTGAACGGTGGAATGAGTTACCAATCGGACGTAACGCAATTACCATTTTCTATTCCGGGGGTTGATACCATCTCTAAAAATCGTGCCCATATCTCCCTCGATTTTTCACAAGTTGTCTTTGATGGTGCTAAAT
>CAZWCI010000081.1:0-1252 GCA_964632815.1 uncultured Lentimicrobiaceae bacterium
CCGGACGCCGGCGGCGAAGCCGACACGCCCTGATCAATATAATCGGCTACTTTCTATTTCTGAAGAATTGCACAACCAATGTGACAATTTAAGCACTTTTTTAAGCGACAATAATGGTGGTGAAGCTCAATAATCGCTTGCGATTGCATGGCATTGTCACAAGGAAACCCGTTTTTTTGATAATATTTGGTGATGTAATTTCCTTCAAAGGGTAGATTTTCCAATAATGAAACTGCCTTTTCCTGATAGGAAGAATTTCCGGAAAATGAACCATAACAAAAAAGTGCCGGAATAAGTGTATTTATTTGGATTAAGGTTATGGCATTTTTGCCGAGCCGACAAGAGTGTCGTTTTCCTTCGATTCCGAAATGATAATGGGTGTCCCAATACGGGTCTGGATTACAGTCATTCAACACTTTATTCTCCTTGAAGTCTGTTTCAGTGATGAAACTTTTGAACAAGTCCGGATAATGATGCAGCAGCTCTGCGAATTGAGCCAAACGCAAACATGGGAAATTTTGAGGATGTAATCGTAATAAATTCCACCTTGATGAAGGAATGGAAATTAATTTATATTTGTGCCTGAGATAATAATATTCCTGAGATAATCTGTTGAAATAGTCGTCTGTATTTGTCGGGGCACTTTCCAGAAAGCCGGCCTGACCGAAGAGGAGGGCATAGAGTTGGATTCTGCTTTTGGCATGGTGCGAAATCTGTTTATAAGTAATGGTTTTTGATAATAATTCAAAAGCAGGTTCATTGGCCTTGAATCCGAAATTGATGCTGAGCATCCGAAAGAGTAATTCATTCCAATCCCCGTGACATTGGGTCAGCATTTCATAAATCTTTTTTTCCTTCTTTAACAACCGTGAGATGCATAATCGCGATAACCATGAGGTTATCAATAGAGGAGAAAGCTCTGAAATTTCCCGTTCACAAGGCAAATTTAATTCGTTGTATTGAAATTTTCGGTAACGGCCGAGCAATTCATCAGAAAGATAACTTTTTAATGCTAAAGTAGGAAAAGTTTCTTTCGCATCCCGGTCAATTAAAACGTCTGACTCATAAACCACGTGTAAAATAACGGATTGATACTTCTCATCTTTATGGTGTTCATGCTTTATCCAGTCTGAACTTTTACAATGAATTTCTACATCACCGGCCCATGTGATGTCGTCAATTTTAATAACGGCTTGCTTGAAGTCCGGCCCCGAATCCTGATGCGCATAACCGGGATGTATCACCTCTAATT
>CAZWCI010000081.1:1352-4637 GCA_964632815.1 uncultured Lentimicrobiaceae bacterium
AAGTTCCACAATTTCTACAATGCTATTGTTGGGAGATGTTCCGGAAAAGAGCATTCCGTGTTTACTTAGTATTTCGCGGTATTCGTTATTAACTTCGTAGCGATGGCGATGTCGTTCGGAAATTTCAGTAGTTTGATATGCTTCAAAAGTTTTGGTGTTGGGATGTATTTTACACGGGTACTTTCCGAGTCGAAGTGTTCCGCCTAACATACTGTATTCGTTTTGTCCCGGCAACAAATCAATAATCGGGTAGGGGGTGTTGGGATCAATCTCTTTGCTGTTTGCTAATTTTAAACCGGCAACATTCCGAGCAAATTCTATGATGGCAATTTGAAGTCCCAAACATAATCCTAAATAAGGAATCTTATTTTCTCGGGCATAACGGGCCGCATTAATTTTTCCCTCTATTCCTCGTGAGCCGAAACCTCCCGGAATGATGATGCAATCCATCTCTTTTAACAATTGTCCTGTGATCTTTTCTGTGATCTCTTCAGAATCTATCCAATGTATCTCAAGCTCCGTTCGATTATGAATGGCCGCATGTTTCAAGGCCTCCACCACACTAAGATAAGCATCATGTAGTTCAACATATTTACCCACAAGGGCTACATTGGTTTTGTATTTCAGATTTTTGCTTTTTTTCACCATCTCTTGCCAATCGGTCAGATCTTTCTCTTTACAATTGATTTTAAGTCTTTTTATGACTTGTTTGGCTAATCCTTCCTCTTCCAGTGCCAAAGGAATTTCATACAAGGAGGGCATGTTGATGTTTTCAATAACGTTTTGTGTTTTTACGCTGCAGAAAAGGGATAATTTTTGTTTAATATCTACTCCAATCGGTCTGTCACAGCGACAAACCAATATGTCGGGTTGGATTCCGATGCTCCGAAGCTCTTTCACACTGAATTGGGCAGGTTTTGTTTTTAATTCATCTGCCGGCATGATGATGGGAATTAAGGCCACATGAATGTACATGCAATTGGCGTAACCTTCTTCAATCGAAAATTGACGAATGGCTTCCAAAAACGGGAGACTTTCATAATCTCCCACAGTGCCGCCAATCTCTACAATGGCAACCTCTGCGTTATTGGTCTTGGCATTCAGTCGAATGTGGTCCTTGATCATATTGGTGATATGGGGAATCATTTGGACCGTAGAGCCGGCATAAACTCCGTTACGCTCATTTTCAATGACGGCATGATATATTTTTCCCGCAGTCACATTACAATGTTTATTCAAATTCTCATCGATAAATCTTTCATAATGACCAATATCCAAATCAGTTTCGCCACCGTCTTCAGTAACAAATACTTCTCCGTGTTGGTAGGGGTTCATGGTTCCGGGATCCACATTCAGGTAAGGATCTAATTTCTGCATCGTGACTTTGATGCCTCTCGATTTAAGCAATCTTCCCAAAGAAGCTGCCGTAATTCCCTTCCCTAATCCGGATACCACTCCACCTAAAACAAATACATATTTCGTAGCCATAATTCTGATTTTTAAAAGTGCAAAAATACAAAAAATAGTGATGAAGCGGCACAAATTGAATTGTGCCGAAGAATGTTTCCGTTATGACACTATTTGATGGTTTTTTCTGTTACTTGTTTTAAAAATATTTATGAAAAAAGTTTAGAAAATAGCAATTTTTTCTCTGAAACAAGATGAAAAAAATTGTATCTTTGCCGCTTAATTTTATTTTATATATAATATGAATACGATAACCATCGAAGATAAAACTTTTATCAGGTATATTTCGGATTCCGAAATTGACAAAGCCGTAGAAAGAATTGCCACGGAAATTAATGAAGAATACAAAAACGATATTCCGATTTTAATCATCACTTTGAACGGAGCAATTATGTTTGCGGCCGAGCTCTTGAAAAAGTTGACGATTCAGTGTCGTATTACTTGTATTCGCGTTGCCTCCTACGATGGAACTCAATCCTCTACCGCTAAAAATCTTATCGGTCTTGTGGAGGACTTGACCAACCAACGCGTGATTGTAGTGGATGATATTGTCGATACCGGAAATACCTACGAACATATCGTCGGAATGCTCCAAGAAGAAAAAGTGAAAGATGTTCGGATTGCAACGATGACCTTCAAACCGGAAGCATACAAGAAAAGTCTCCCCGTTCATTATGTGGGAATCAATATTCCAACCAAATTCATCGTCGGTCATGGACTCGACTACAACGGGCTCGGACGAAATCTCCCCGATATTTATCAACTCTATACAGAATAATAACTTACATTAACCCTAAAAACAGTTGATTATGCAACAACGATTGAGTGTGGCTCTATTTGGAGCTCCGGGCTCGGGAAAAGGAACCCAAGCCGCTTTAATTGCGGAAAAATACCGCTTCGAACATATCTCCACAGGTGAATTGTTCCGAAAAGAGATGGCTATGGAAACTCCGCTTGGACTGAAAGCCAAACAAATTGTTGAACAAGGCTTGCTCTGTCCTGACGATATTACGTTAAATATGCTCTATAATCGGATCCGAAATGTTCAGGACGGCCAAGGTGTCATCCTTGACGGTGTACCCCGTACCATGCAACAAGCTCAAATGATGAACGGAATAGGATTTGACCACGTGATTCCCATCTCTTTTGTTATTTATCTCAATATTAATAAAGAACAAGTAATCAATCGCATTATGAAAAGAGCCGAATTACTTAATAGAAGCGATGATAATCCGGCTGCCATTGAAACACGTATTGAAAGTTATGCCCGCTCTACAGAGCCTCTTAAATCATACTATCTCTCTCAAAATATTTTGTTCGAAATTGACGGAATGCAATCTATTGATTCGGTTTTTGCAGATGTGTGCAAAGTTATTGATGCGCATTTATAAATTATTGATCCGTATGAGTTTAGGTGTACTTTGAATATAGAACACAGAATTAAATTATAAATATTTTGATTATGAGTCTATTGGTTGACAATCTTTTGCTGGAAAACTACAAAAAAATTCTTTTTGATCACCAACAAATAGAAATCAGTGATGAAGCTTTGAAAAGAGTTGAAACTTGTTATCACTTTTTGGAAGATTTCAGTAAAGATAAATTGATATACGGTATTACAACCGGCTTCGGCCCGATGGCACAATATCGAATTGATGACGAATTGCGAGAACAACTGCAATACAATTTTGTGAGAAGTCATGCCACCGGGACAGGAAATGTATTACCCCCGGTCTATGCCCGCTCTCTGATGATAGCTCGTCTCGTGACCTTATTGAGAGGATATTCCGGAATTCATCCCGAGGTGCCTCAATTAAT
>CAZWCI010000081.1:4737-7462 GCA_964632815.1 uncultured Lentimicrobiaceae bacterium
AAGATTGCCATGACCAAACTAACAATGTTGATGGAACGGCAAAGCAATTATTTGTGTCACGATAGAATTAATAATATTTTACCTCCGTTCGTCAATCTTGGCGTGCTGGGACTCAATTACGGAATGCAAGCGGTTCACTTCACCGCAACCTCCACCACTGCCGAATCTCAAACATTGTCCAATCCGATGAGTGTGCACAGTATTCCTTGCAACAACGACAATCAGGATGTGGTAAGTATGGGAACCAATGCAGCGCTGATGGCACGTACGGTGGTCGAAAATGCATATCAGGTTACGGCCATTCATTTTATGATTTTGGTTCAGGCTGTGGAGGCACTCAAAATTCAGGAAGACCTCTCCTCGGCAACCCGTAAAGTTTATGACGAAATTCGTGCTGTTTTCCCGGCTTTTGTTGAAGATATTCCTCTCTACAAAGCCATTGGAAAAGTGACCGATTATTTGAAAAAAATGTAACTTTGATCCGCTTTATAAAATAAGAGAATATGAAATATGCCCTTGTAACAGGAGGCTCCAGAGGAATCGGGCGTGCGGTTTGTTTAGCACTTGCCGATATGGGCTATCCGGTAATTATCAATTATTTGAGTAATGTCGCAAAAGCACAGGAAACAAAGGCATTGATCGAAGAAAAAGGCGGGACTGCCGAACTGATGCCTTTTGATGTGGCCGACGGAGAAGCGGTTGACAGGGCGCTGTTGCAATGGGAAACCGAACACCCCAACGATATTATTGAAGTATTGGTAAACAATGCCGGCATCCGAAAAGATAATCTGATGGTCTTTATGGATAATCAGGATTGGCATCAGATCATCAACCTCCATTTACACGGCTTCTTTTATGTAACCCGCAGATTACTGAAAAACATGTTGACGAATCGCTATGGAAGAATAGTAAATGTGGTTTCCCTTTCCGGGATTAAGGGATTGCCGGGACAAACCAATTACTCTGCGGCCAAAGCCGGCATCATCGGAGCAACCAAAGCACTGGCGCAAGAAGTTGCCCGTAAAAAGGTGACTGTTAATGCGGTGGCTCCCGGGTTTATTGCTACCGAAATGACCGCCGAACTCGATGAACAAGCCTTAAAATCAATGATTCCGATGAATCGTTTCGGAAGCGCCGATGAGGTGGCCTCCATCGTGGCGTTTCTTGCCTCCGAAAAAGCATCTTACATCACAGGAGAAGTAATCTCCGTGAATGGTGGCCTTTATACCTAATTTTTGAAATATTGTCGAATGAAGTTTATCTGATATTATGATGAAAAGAGTTGTCATTACCGGAATGGGAATCTATTCTTCCCTCGGCAAAGATCTTGATTCTGTTGCCAAAGCACTGTTTGAAGGAAAATCGGGAATCGGAATTGACCCGCTCAGAACGGAGTATGGGTATCGTTCCCCACTTACGGGCATGGTCGAACCACCTCAATTAAAAGGATTGTTGGATCGTCGGGCACGCATTTGCTTGGCCGAACAAGGTGAATATGCCTATATGGCTACGCTCGAAGCTCTTAAACATGCAAAACTCGATATGGATTACCTCGATCAAAATGAAGTGGGTATTCTTTACGGAAATGACTCTTCTGCTAAATCCGTCATCGAAGCTCATGAATTGATGAAGGAAAAGAAAGATACAACTTTAATGGGCTCCGGAGCCATTTTCCAATCTATGAATTCAACGGTCACCATGAACCTTTCCACCATCTTCAAACTGAAAGGGATCAATATGACCATCAGTGCTGCTTGTGCCAGCGGTTCTCACTCCGTCGGACTGGGCCTCATGTTTATCAGGAACGGTCTTCAGGATATGATTATTTGCGGTGGCGCCCAAGAGAAAAACCATTATTCTATGGGGAGTTTTGACGGATTAAGTGTCTTTTCGACCCGTATTGACGAACCGACGAAAGCTTCCCGCCCTTTCGACCGCGACAGAGACGGATTGGTGCCCGGTGGCGGTGCGGCAACCCTGATTCTGGAAGAGTATGAACATGCCCTGAAACGCGGAGCGCCCATTCTTGCCGAAGTGCTGGGATACGGCTTTTCGTCAAGTGGTGCTAATATTTCGCAACCCAGTGATATCGGCTCGTATACGGCGATGGAAAGAGCCCTTCGTGATGCACAACTTTCCCCCAAAGAGATTGATTACATCAATGCCCACGCTACTTCTACACCCCAAGGCGATGCCTTCGAAGCAATGGCTATTGCAAAAATGTTTGCATCCTTCCGGACACCTGTTAGCTCAACTAAATCAATGACGGGACACGAATGTTGGATGGCCGGTGCCAGTGAACTCATATATTCCTATCTGATGATGCGTGACGGCTTTATTGCTCCCAATATCAATTTCGAAAATCCCGATGAATATTCCCGAGAACTGAATATTATTCCGGAGACCATCCAACGCGATTTGAATGTCATTTTGTCCAATTCCTTCGGGTTTGGCGGGACAAACAGCGCCATTGTGATGAAGAAATTATAAGAATTATCTTTTTTATTTTCTTTTGGGCGTGCCGGCTTTGCCGTCGGCCTCCGGCTACAAGTCCGCAGCCGGTAGTCGTGTGCTCGCAAAGCCCCAAAAAGAGCTTCCTCCGGTCGCTTTTTTGCGACAGCGGCACATCGGCTTACGTCCTTGCGGGCTTTCCGCCTACGCCCTCACTTGTAACCTGAGTTCGATTTATAAACTTCTGTATATCAACAAAATAAATAGTTAAAAA
>CAZWCI010000082.1:0-7444 GCA_964632815.1 uncultured Lentimicrobiaceae bacterium
CATCGCCTCCCGTCTTTGCGGGCTTTCCACCTAAACGCCTCACGACGGGGATGGCAAAGTCTTTGTTTCTTAGCAACTTAGCTGTAAATTCTTATAGTTAGCCGATTATTGTAAATGAACAACTTGGCAAGTTCAAAAAAGAGTTATCTTTGCAAAAAATTAACAAACCCATGTCCGAATTGATTCAAAATAACAGATTATACAATCAAATTAAAGAGTTATTGGCTATTGCAAAAAATAAAGTATTGCAATCTATAAATAGCACAATGACAAAAACTTATTTCGAGATAGGAAAACTTATTGTAGAAGAAGAACAAAATGGCAAAGAAAGAGCCGTCTATGGAAAACAACTAATAGCAGATTTATCACAAAAATTATCAACAGAATTTGGAAAAGGGTTTTCTGCTACTAATTTAAAACAAATGAGAACTTTTTATTTGATTTATTCAAAAGGTCAGACAGTGTCTGACGAATTCAAATTAAGTTGGTCTCACTATCTGATGCTTATGCGCTTAGAGAATACGGACGAAAGAAAGTTTTACGAAATTGAAGCTTATGAAAATAATTGGAGTTTAAGAGAACTGCAAAGACAATTTGATTCTGCTCTTTATGAAAGACTTGTCCTAAGTCGGAACAAACAAGGAATAAAAGAGTTATCAAAAAAAGGACAAATTATAGAAACTGCAAAAGATTCATTAAAAGACCCTTATATTTTAGAATTTCTTGGATTACCGGAAAAAATAAGTATTCAGAAACAGAATTAGAACAAAAACTTATTGATAAATTAGAGCAATTTTTACTTGAATTAGGAAAAGGTTATACATTCGTTGGACGACAAGTGCGATTTACATTCGATGATAAACATTTTCGTGTTGATTTAGTTTTCTATAACCGACTATTACAAAGTTTTGTGCTTATCGATTTAAAAATTGGAGAAATAACCCATCAGGATATTGGTCAAATGCAGATGTATGTAAATTATTATGACCGATTTGTAAAACTTGACAGTGAAAATAAGACAGTTGGAATTATTTTGTGTAAAAAGAAAAATGACACTCTTGTTGAAATAACTCTTCCTAAAAATAATAACCGGATTTTTGCAAGTAAATACCAAATAGTTTTACCGAGCAAAGAAGATTTAAAGCAATTGATTAATAATAAAATAATTGAATAAATTAAACAACAAACCGCTAATCTCGACTACACCTTTGGTCATTTCTTTTAGGATGTGTTTCTGTTCAAATAATATAGAATTCTTCCCCTTTGAATTTGTCAAGATTTTTAGTTGCGTAGCACCGTTTCTTTTGCAAAAAAGGAAACCCTTGCCCTCTCCCGGCGTGAGGACGTAGGCGGAAAGCCCGCAAGGACGTAAGCCGATGTGCTCGCTGCTGCAAAAAAGCGACCGGAGGAAGCTCTTTTTGCAGCTTTGCGAGCACACGGCTTGCGGACGCGGACTTGCAGCCGGAGACCGGCGGCGAAGCCGACACGCCCTAATAATCATAATGCTCTCTATGATTTATAAGATATAATGTAACTTATTTATTATTAATTTATTGAATTTTTCATTTCACAAAAAAAGGAATTTTGTTTTCATAAAAAAGATTAAATAAAAGATGTAAATTTAGGATATCTCAAATTTTTTTATAATTTTGTTCCTTTATTAACTTAATTTTTTAAAATATGAAAAATTTACGTTTTGTATTGGTTGCCTTGATGGCATTGGTAATTTCCGTTAACTTTTCTTCCTGCAAGAAAGCTGCTGAACCGAAAGATGTAGTAAGCAAATGGTGGGACGCTCTGATAAAAAAAGATGTGGACAAAGCTTTCACTTATTTATATTTTGAAGAAGGTACCGAACAAGAAGAAATTGATGCATTAAAAGCAAAATATAAAGGTATTTTAGAATATACCCAAGGGATAAAATCTTATGAGATTATTTCCGAAGAAATTGCAGAAGACGGAAAGACGGCCACTGTAAAAGTAAAACTTGTTTTCGGGAATGGGGAAGAAAACGAGGATGATGTAGAGTTAATCAAAGTGGACGAAGGCTGGAAACTTAAATTGTAATTTTCAACATTTTCTTATCATTGAGCAGAAAAAGCTGTTTTTTATTGTTGCTTTTGGTTTTTTTGCTTATAAGCTGCCGGAATCATCAGGATGTTTCATCTTTGGATGTTCCGGCAGAACTTTTTAGCGAAGGGGATTTGGTGTTTCGGAAAGGCATCAGTTTGTCGAGCCAAATGGTTTTAATGGGAGATCAAGAAGGTGCCTATTCTCATGTCGGCATCTTAATACAAGATTCATCGGGCAAATGGGAGGTGATCCATGCCGTTCCTGAAGAGGCTGCCGAAACAGGCGGTGTTGAAGTAATGAAACGTGAGTCACTTACTCGTTTTTGGCAATCGGACAGAGCCGTAGCCGGTGCGGTCGTCAGCTATCCGATGAGCGACAGCATCCGTGCCCAAATTATTAAAAAAAGCGAAGAAATTTATCTTCGCCGTTTGTTGTTTGATCAAGCGTATGATTTATCGGATAGTACCCAAATGTACTGCACCGAATTGGTAGTGTTCATCTATCATTCAGTGGGCATTGACCTGACAGAAGGTCGTTCGCATTCGATTCCCGGATTTAGAAAAGTAGCAATATTTCCATCAGACATTCTACGAAACGAACGATTGGAAAAGGTTTATCACTTCGTCCGGTAATCCGAATCCGTTTAGCCAAGCAATCCTCCCTTTTGATAAATAGACCATTGTGCGTCGTAGAACGGATTGATGGAGGCCGTTTTACCCGAAGTCAGATTGGTCAAGGAGCCGCTGAGGAAGTCAATACGAAGTTGGTCTCCATTACGGATAGCCGCTTCTTTGATTACATCAGGTTTATAAGTCAGGATCGGCATGGCGGCATTAATTGCATTTCGCTCATAGATAGCACCGTAAGATTCGGCAAGGATGCAAGAGATACCAAGCGATTTGAAGCAATCGACGGCTTGTTGCCGCGAACTGCCAGCCCCGAAATTTTTGCCGGTCATGATGATATCGCCGGGTTGGGCTTTCTTGGCAAAATCTTCGTACCCTTTAAGGTTGTCGAAAGCATATTGTGCCATTTCAGACACTTCGGTAATGGTGAGGTAGCGATTATGAAAAATCATATCGGTATCGATATCATCAATAGGAATAACCCACACGCGGCCTTCAACGATAGACGAAGTGGCAGTCGGAGCGGTTGTTTTCTTTTCAGTTTTCACATCCGCAAACTTTCCGGTTTTCTTAAAGAGTTCGGGAGTGTGTGGAATAGCAGCGGCGTGGGTAATATAACCGGCCACAGCAGAGGCCGCGACAGTGGCGGGAGAGGCCAAATAGACCATTCCTTTTCCCTGTTTGCCCGCGAAATTGCGGTTTCCCGAGGAGATGGTTACCTCTTCGGGCCCGTTTTGTCCCACTTGTCCGGCGGCACAACCGGCACAGCCCGCATTGGAGACCAAAGCTCCGGCGGCTTTAAATTGAGCGATGAGTCCTTCTTCAAGTGCTTGTTTCCAAATATCATCCGTTGCAGGGACAATCTTGAGCACAACGCCAGGAGCCACTCGTTTCCCTTTTAATATTGCGGCCGCTATTCTCAGATCTTCCATTCTTCCGTTCGTACAGCTTCCTATAAAAGCGGAGTCTATTTTAGTACCCGTCACTTCAGCCACCGAAATATCGTCGTGAGGGTGCCCCGGACGGGCAACCATCGGAACAAAGCGGGAAGCGTCGAGGGTAAACTCTTCGGCATAAGCAGCATCTGTATCGGCATGAACAGCAACAAAACGTTTTCCGGTTTTCTTTTCCAATGCGTTTAAAATCTCAGCAGTTGGGGTAAAAAAGAGGATAATGGCACCCATTTCGGTGGCCATGGACGCAATGGTAATTCTTTCGTCTAATGAAAGTTTGTCCACAACTTCCCCATAAAGTTCCACGGAATAGCCCAACAATTTATTGGCTCCGAAATGGTGCAAAAGATTAAGCACGATATCTTTAGCCATCATTCCTTCGGCAAGTTTCCCGTTGAGTGTCAATTTCACGGAATGGGGCACTTTGAACCACACTTTTCCGTTTGCCCAAGCGGCAGCAATATCCTGGTCTCCCATTCCCTGACCGAAGCAACCGATAGCCCCCATAATATTTGCGTGGGAATCGGTAGAAACAAAAGTAGAGCCCGGGAAGGCCAATCCGAGGTCAATGGCATTATGAGTTCCGATGCCGCGGTCCACATCCAAAACAGCAATGTCGTGTTCGCGAGCAAATTGGCGACAAAGATGCTGATTTTGGGCATATTTTTGGTCGGAACCTCCCGGATTACAATCAAACGTAAAGAAAGTCTTGGAAGGATCATCGACAGGCAGATGATAATCGAGCAGATTTTTCACCACATTTGCCCCGCCAAAGTCGCGAGCCACACGGCAATCGATAGCAACATCCACAATATCGTCGGGAGCCACACGGCTTTTGTCGGCATGTGCGGCAATGATTTTTTCAATGATGGTCTGTCCTGTTTTCATAGTTTTATTTTATACCTAATTTTTTCAATATATCCTTTGGAATAGCATCTTTATGCACAATAATATTAATCGTTTGCAATTTCACGAAAGCTTCGGAAGCGTAGAAGAATCCCTCATAAGGATTTCTATTGTCGATACCCCATGAATTCTTTACGATGAAATAGGGCGTTCCGTTTTGGTCTATTGCTTTTCCTACAATCACCATTCCGTGGTCATCAGTTGTCGAGTAATCGTCAAATGCCAACTGACGCATTTCTTGCGTAATCGCAGTTTCTTTTCCCGGTTTATCAAAGGTGTACAACTCTTTATCTTTATCATTTTGAGATAATTTTTCCCAACGTTCTTTGTCGGAGCCATCGGTAGATTCGAATTCTTTTTCGGGGATAATGGCAATTCCTTTTCTCCAATTAAATCCTTTGTGGCTCACATCACTACCCCACGCAATACTATAACCCTGATCGATGGCATTATTCATAATGAGCATCATTTCATCCAATGTCACATTATAAGATTGTTCCATAGCCCAGTTATCCGGAATTTCAATGGCAAATTTGGTATAAAAAGGATGATGCGTGAATGATGTAATGCTGATATAGTCATCAAAATTCAATCCTAAAGAAGCGGCATAAGATTGGGGCGTATATTCTTTTCCGTTGGCTGTAAATTTAGCGGGGTCTTCTCCGAGATATGCGGACAACACAGCGTCATAGCCATTCTTCCATGCGGTAGATAATTTTTTATTATTGTTTTCAATCACAGCATCCACGTAAGCTTTCAGGATGGCATCCAACTCTCCGTGCACCGGCAATTCCGTTCCGTATTGATTTCCGGGAAATGCTTCTTCGGGCATGATTCCGTATTTGGCAATCATATTAAATACGTCAAAAAAGGCACCGCCGCCGCCAAAATTATAATTTCCGTGCATTCTTACATAAACATCGGCTTTATCGCGATACGCTTTTTTCACAATCCACATATCGGAAAGGTCGTACTCCCCTTTTCCCTGACGCAACAATTCACATTCCAAAAAACCGATGCCGGAATAACTCCAACAAGTGCCGGAACGATTTTGATTTTTAACGGGAGTATATTTCACCTCCTTTTGCGTTGTGAAAACATATCCGTTTTCATTTTTTTCTTCTTGTGCAAAAGAAAATGATGACACAAAAGCCACCAACATAAACATCAGCCAGAATCCTTTTTTCATAGTTGTTTTTTTTAAATTTATGAATATTATAAAATACTAATAATCTTATGCTTAATACCATTACACACAAAAACATCTCCTTCTTTCTTATCTTTCATCGCCACATAAATTGGCACCTTAACAGAAATGGCATAAAACTCTTCTCCGGCACATTCAAGTTTTCCAAGACTAACAGAAACGAACATCGTTTGTCTATCGGTAGTCACAATACTTCCGAACTCAACGCGATTGGATTTTTTGTTGGCATCAATCAGCTGCAAGGTACGCACATTTTGCAAGGCATTGTCAAGTTGACTGGCGTACATATCGCCGGTTCTCATCTGTTTTGTACGGAACGAATCGTAACGATCTTTCGGTGCTCCGTAGTCATTGGCCGCTTGTTGGGCTTCTTCCATCAACAACTGCGCATTTTTAGCCACATCTTCCTGATGTTTGATGCACGCAGCAATAAAATTCTCTTTTTTCGCGGCTCCTTCCATATCAGATCAACTTTTTAAGAAAGGGATGTTGTTCACCACGATTCCATTCCGGGGTAGCACTTCTGATGTTATGACATAAAGTCACGTATGGGTAGGCATCCTTCAGGGTAAACCCTTCGCCAGACAATATTTTTTCGTAGGACAACGTATGAAGATCCGTAAAACCGTCACTAAATTCAAACTCTTCATCATCAATAACCAAAGAGCGGTAGGTTGTTTTGCCAAGGGCACGAACAGCATCCGGAATATAGCGCACATCAAGACTCAGAAACCAACGCACCCTTGCTTTTTTAAGTTGCAGGAATCCGGCGGCAATTCGTCCTGAACGCAGATGAACAACACTGTCTGTTACTTCCCCGAAAATATAGGTCAGCATATCGAAAAAGTGAGATCCAATATTGGTGGTAATTCCTCCCGATTTGGATTCATCGGCTTTCCAGGAGTAGTCGTACCAACGGCCACGACCGGTAATGTAAGTTAAATCAATGTCATATATTTTATCCTCGGGACCTTGATCAATTTTTGCTTTCAGCGCCATCACAGACGGATGGAGTCGCAACTGAAGAATATGAAAAACATGTTGTCCGGTATCTTTCTCAATTTCAGAGAGACTGTCCAGGTTCCACGGATTCAGCACAATCGGTTTTTCGCAGATGGCATCCGCGTGATTGCGGAGAGCAAGTCGGATGTGCGCATCGTGCAAATAATTGGGAGAACAAATCGAAAAAAAATCCACCTTTTCTCCATTATTTTTTTTATAAAGCTTGTAGATATGACGATCAAAACGTTCTGCTTCAAGAAAAAGGGCTGCATCAGGGAAAAACCTATCGATAATCCCCACGCTGTCAGACTTATCCAACACCGCCGACAATTGCTGTCCGGTATCCTGGATTGCTTTAAAGTGACGCGGAGCGACATATCCGGCGGCTCCAATCAGGGCAAAGTTGTGCGTTTTCATAGTATCATCCGTTTTTACAAACTTCGGGCAAAGTTACATCATTTTTTTTAATTCTTCTTTCTAAAAAAATATATTGTTGTCCGGTAAAAAATAAAAATAGAGAAAAAAAATAAAAAGTGCTTGAAAATTACAATACAATCTGCCACGAAGCACGTGCGCGGGCAGGGCAAAAAGGCGAGGCGGAGGTGCTGTGAATGACAATCAGCTTAGCGGTTCTTGCAAAACCGCTTGTCGTTTCCTTGTTTTGATAGAACCGCTTA
>CAZWCI010000083.1:0-4021 GCA_964632815.1 uncultured Lentimicrobiaceae bacterium
CCAAGAACGGAAACATCTGTATATCATACCAAGGCAGTTTTGTTCGGGAGGAAGATATGAGAAGAAACAATCCCAATGCCATGAGGAACGAAAAGAGGGTTAATCTTCGTATTTTATCATCCTTAATCAAGAAACCGGCAATAATTCCCAAGGGAAGGATAAAATACCACGGAATAAAGCGATAAAGAATAAAATTGTTGTGAAAAAAAAGAAACGGGTGGTCGTGTCCTTCAATAACCGTGAGAAGTCTGCCGCCCAATTCATTTTGCCACACGGCCTTTAGGTATCCGGGATTAAATGACTCCCGAAGTAGATAATATCCACCGACAAAAAACAAAAACAGGCCTATTCCTATATAAAAATGTTTGTTTTTCAAAAATGCTGTAATTTTTTTTCGAAATAATGCATAAATGAAGAAACTTGGGAAAAAGAACATTCCGGCAATACCTTTTGTCAGCACCGCCAATATTGAAGTGATGAAAAAGAGGTAGAGAAATCGTCGATTTTCATGCTCACAAAACATAAAAAAGGCCAATCCGGCCATCGTGGTGAAGAGAGTCAACAATGCGTCATAGTCGCCGGTGCGGGTCCCATGCATTTCGATGTACCCTCCGCTGGTAATGAGCACAAACACGGCAACAATTCCAAAAAGAGTATTTTTGAGGTAACTCCGTGCAAACAGCAACAACAGTAAGCAGGTCAGGAATGCCGCAATTGCAGAGGGCAATCGCACGGCCAGCTCATTCACCCCCATTATTTTCATGGCAGCCGTTTGCAGCCAAATCATCAACGGCGGTTTTGTACTCCACATGTCGGGTTCTCCGTTATAATGCGGAATGAGATAATCCCCGTTCTGATGCATCTCATAAGCATTAATGGCCAATCTCGCTTCATCCCAAATGCGAATCGGCACTTTGTCCAAGCCTCCAAACAGTGGAATACCTATAAGAATCAGTAATACTGCCCATTTTAAGCCAGGCAGCAGTATGAGTCGCCATTTCGGCAACTGTTTATTTTCGTGATCTTGATTCATTGCTGACAATTGAATTCTCTACATTTTTCTGCAAAAATAGTGATTTTTGTGATGCTTATATTTATTATTATTGGTGTCCGGGAAAAAATAAAAACCGGGAAAAACAATCAAAAGGACTTGGTAATCAAGTAGCCGATTTTATTTATTATTGCCACGAATGCACGAATTATTTTTTTTATTCATGGCTTGTTTTAATTCTTTTCATGTTGTTATTTTCCACAAATGCAGGATTTTATTTTATTGGCTAATTTTTATCTCCGAATTTAGAATTATTATGATTTATAATGAAAAGTATTGGTGTCCGGGGAAATAATTACCGAGAAAAATAATGTACGATCTCAAGGAAAACAAAATGCACCCCCTTTATTTCAAGGTCATTGCAACAACGACCTTTCCGTCAGAAAGAATTTCTTCTAATTGTTCGGTAATTCCTGCTAAGATGATCCTGCTGAGTCCGTCAGTTTCTTTCACCGGATTCAGAATCGTCCCAAGGGCTTCGTCCGCGGCAAAAGTGAGCGATATGGCACGTGTTTGCTCCGCAAACGACAAGGTAATTTCAATACCACCATGGTCGCGAATAATGCGGTTTCGCTCGGCTGCATCGCCCTCTACAAAACACAACTGTAAAGTCTCTTCCACAGCCAGATTGAGATTATTCATCTCCTTCGGTCCAAAAAAATGTTTATTGGCGAAATTTTCGATGCCGGCACGTAAATCATAAAAATCATAAAGATGATCGGCAATATGATAACTAAAATTGCGAATTCTTCGAATAAACGAGATGGTCTTTTCTTTTTGGGGACGATCAAAAATCCGCTCCGGTGTTCCTTCTTCATAGATGATTCCCTCATCCATATACAATACCCGCGTAGAGACATCACGGGCAAATTTCATCTCATGAGTCACAATAGCCATGGTCATCCCGTTGGAAGCCAACCTTCTGATTACGCCCAGCACTTCACTCACCATCGTAGGATCTAATGCCGAAGTAGGTTCATCAAAGAGAATAATTTCCGGTTCCATCGAAAGACAACGGGCAATGGCCACCCGCTGCTGCTGACCTCCGGAAAGTTCATCCGGAAACGCATCTTCCTTTGACGCCAACCCTACCAACTGCAACAACTCACGTGCCTTCGCCACCGCCTCTTTTTTATCCTTGTTTAATAACTTAATCGGCCCTATCGTAAGATTATCTATTACCGACAAATGCTCAAACAAATTAAAGTTCTGAAAAACCATTCCCATCTTTTGTCGCAAGCGGTTCAAATCGTTCTTTGGTTCCATAATATCCACCTCATCGACAAAAATCTTTCCTCCGGAGGGCTTTTCCAAGAGATTAAGACAACGCAGAAAGGTACTTTTCCCTGTTCCCGAAGGACCAATGATGGAAATAATTTCCCCTTTCTTAATTTCTAAATTAATCTCTTTTAATACCGTTAACTCTCCAAATTTTTTCGAGAGCTGTTCTACCTTTATCATGAGTCATTTCTTTTTAATCGGTTATTTTGTTCTTTTTGCCCGTTTGGGAGCTGTCCGCAGTTGAATGCGTTCAATCAGGTAGGTAAGCAACCATGCCAATAAAAAATAGATAATGGCAATCATGATTAACGGAAAGAACGCATCAAATGTACGGCTTCGTATGATATCACCCGCCTTAGTCAAATCCTGCACCGCAATGTAGCCCACAATAGCTGTCATCTTGACCAATGCAATAAATTCGCCTTTGTAGACGGGTAATACGCGCTGCACCGCTTGAGGAAGAATGATATTCAGGAATGTTTTCACTTTACTGAAACCCATCGCAATTCCGGCTTCCCACTGCCCCCGCCCAATGCTCTCAATCGAACTTCGGAACATCTCGGATACATAAGCCGCAAAATTCAAAGCAAATGTAATAACAGCAACCCCTAATCCACTAATATTTAAGGGGGAAAGAATAACGTAAAACATCAACATCAACAAGACCACTTGGGGAATTCCCCGCAATAAGTCAATATATATTTTTGCAATAAGTTGCAATCCTTTAGACTTGCTCATCCTCATCATACATACAATTCCCCCCAAAAGAGTCCCCAATAACGCTGCGAATAATGAAATGATAAAAGTCACCTTCAACCCAGACCATAACAACAAATAGCGTTTTTCCAAAATAATATTGTTATAAAAACTCTCTTTAGTCCGCTCAATAAATGATTTGGAGTTTGCTTGCATTTGATTGTCGCTCTTATAGGTAAGCAACACTTGTGGATTAACGAAATAACCATCAGAGAAGTTGACTACTTTTCGCCGTTCTTCGGTAGCCGTCATGTTTGATATAACCAAATCTGCTTTTCCCGATTCGAGTGCCGCTATGAGTGCCGAAAATTTCATATCATAATACTGAACAGGGCGGCCCATTTTATAGGCAATTCGCTCTATTAACTCACAGTCCAAGCCGACGATATTATTATTTGAAATAAAGCACATCGGCTCACGATTGGCGGCAATAGCAACCACAAGAGGTTTCCCTGAAGTCACTTTGGGGATTTCCGTCCGCTCATACGCAGAACCATCAGGTCGCACCCACCGCTTGATAATGGAATCTAAAGTCCCATCCTGCTTAAATTCAGCCAACACCTTATTGACCTCTTCCAATAGTACCGTTTGCTTTTTAGAAAATGCAATTGCTGCATATTCATCCGTATATTCTTTCGGCAGCACCACCAAATCTTTATTCTTATTGGAAACTTTCAGCGCTGTCGTATATGCCGTAATGACATAATCCAATTTGTGGGCTTGCAGCGAAGCAACTGCATCCATAATATCATCAAAACATTGAACTGTAGCCTTGGGAAAATGTTCCCTAATGTACATTTCTCCGGTAGTTCCGGTCATAGCGCCCACCGTCGCATGAGATAAATCATTCCCATCTCGTGAAATAGCTTCTTTTTTTTCGGCAGCAGTTCCTTTCTTTGTACTCTTTTCCAATCCGTAATCCTTTACAACAGC
>CAZWCI010000083.1:4121-7362 GCA_964632815.1 uncultured Lentimicrobiaceae bacterium
GTTCCGAAAGTCAACACTCCGTTGGTTCCATCCAAGATTATTTCCGGCATAGGAGCTGGTTTTCCTTTGATAGGGAACCACCGCTTCATCATATCATCATATCGCCCGTCAGAACGTAATGCAGCCAACAAGGAGTCGGCCACCCGTTTCAGTGAAACATCATCCGGTCTCACAGCCATTCCATAACTATCCTCAGTGATCAGTTCCGGCAAAAGTTTCAATCCCGGATTCTTAGCCATGATATTTTTAAGAATGGGCTCATCGTAAGCAGCGGCCTTTTCGATACCCTTTTGTACGGCAACACAAGCATCCAATGGCGAGTTATAATAGACACACTCCGCCTCGGGAAACTTTTGCCACACCAATTGGTCGGCAATTGTTCCGGTAACAACCGCAATCCTCGCTTGCCTCAATTCTTCTAAATCGTTTACTTCTTCAATCTTATTATCATCACAAGAAATAAAAAAAAGAGAAAAAATGAAAACGGATAAAAAAAGAGTTATTCTTCTCATGCGTTTGATTGTTCAAAAGTAAAAAGTGATGAAAATCCAGTCATATCAAAAATGCTCTTGATTTCAGCACTCATATCTCGAATAGATAATTTTCCTCCTTTTGCCAATGCACTTTTTTGCAACACCAAAAAAAGCCGCAATCCAGAACTGCTGATGTAGGTAAAATCAGTACAATCTAAAACTACATGTTGCATAGTTCCCTCCAATACCGGGGCAATAGCCTTTTCAAATTCTCCTGCTGTAGCAGTATCCAACCGACCTGTAATTTTCACTAAAGTACATCCTTCAATAATTTCAATCTTAACTTCCATAATTGTTTTAATTTAATAGTATTTAATTTAGATTTTCTTTTTCATTGTAAAAATATTAATATCATGAATACGGCTATAGGTAACCTCATTCATAATCTGCTTGATTAAATATATTCCTAAACCGCCTATAGGACGTTCCTCTGCAGATAATTCCAAATTCGGTTTTTCAGAAAGTGTAGGATCAAACGGCACTCCCGTGTCTGTAACCGTAAAAATTAAATCACTCCCTTTCAGCGAAACAGAAACAACAATCTTCTTTCCGGGTTCTTTGGGATAGGCATACAAGATCACATTTGAGACAGCTTCTTCCAAAGCTAAATTCAATTTCATCACCAAAGCATCTTCCAATCCCAAGTCTTGCCCTACCCCTTCGATAAATTCATACAGTATCGGAATTTGTTGAATTTCATTAATTAAGGTAATACTTTTTTCATATTTTTCTTGGATACCGACAAAAGTAATGGCCAACATGGTCATATCGTCCGACTGCGGAGCATAGGCAACATGCTGCGTCACATCTTCCAGTACACCTTCAATCAATAGTTGAGGTGTGGCAAACTGTTTCTCGGAGAGAAACGCAAGTAATCGTTCTTCTCCATACAAAACCTTTTCTTCGTTCTCTGCTTCCGTTATGCCGTCTGTGTATAGAAATAATGTACTTCCCGCATTGAGCTGATAGGATTGTTGCTTAAACTCAAAATCTTCATATAAACCAAGCGGTAAATTGGGAATAACTGAAAAATAGGAACTTGTTTTGTCTATTAATAAGGGAGGATTATGTCCTGCATTACAATAATCAAGCCTGCCCGTCCGTAAATCCAAAAGTCCTAAGAAAAGGGTTACAAACATATTTGATTCATTATTTTCCGCCAACGACCGATTGAGTCCGGCCATAATGTCGGCAGCTGTATTATAATGCAGCGAGACCGTGCGAAACAGACTACGGGTTACTGCCATGAGGAGAGATGCGGGAATTCCCTTTCCGGAAACGTCTCCAATAATAAAATACAATTTTTCTTCATGAATAAAATAATCGTACAAATCTCCACCAACCTCTTTTGCCGGTATAAGAACCGCAAATTGTTCAATCTCTTTTCTTGAAGGAAACGGTGGAAAAGTTTTGGGAATCATTCCCATCTGAATTTCCCGTGCAATTCTTAATTCACTTTCCATCTTTTCTTTAGCACTTGTCGTATCTTTTAATGTTTGAATATAACGGACTAAATTATGTTGCATATATTCAAAAGCATCGTGCAACTCACGCATCTCATCTTGGGTATGAATATCGGGCAAGGCGATATTAAAATTGCCTTTGGCCACATCTCTTGCCGAAGTGGCAAAATGATGTAACGGCGATAGCTGACGCGTGATAATTCTTGCGATGATGAAAGTTAATAATCCCAATCCTATGATGATAACAATGAGTAAAATAATGGAAATCGAATGTAACGGCAAATACATTTCCGATTTGGGAAATAAAACGGCTAATGTCCAATTGCTCGAAGGCAATGGCGCATAATACATCACACGCTCAATTCCGTCCAAAGTACTGCTCACGAAACCACTTTTGTTTCGTTGCATATCCCGACCGATCTCACGCAATTCTGGGTTATTTTTTTCTTTGGCATAACTAAAAATGGTTTGATTCATAATCAGCTCCTTCTTTGGGTGGGTAATAAAAGTCCCGTTACGCGAAAGAACTGACGCATAGCCTGATTCTAATATTTTCAACGAAGAAACCATTTCCGTAAATCTATCTAAAGGCAAATCCATGGTCAATATCGCAACAATGGTTTCTTTTCCGTTAGAATCCAAATACACAGGAACTGAATAAGTAGTCATTAAAGCATTCCCGCCCCCCTCATCATAATAGGGTTCTGACCAATACGGCTGCTGAATGCTCATCGGAATTTGGTACCAGTCCATGACAAAATACTCATAGTTCTCATTGCCCAATTGGATACTCCGAATAGAATCTCCGTCCCGATAGGAATAGGGCGAAAAGTAACGTCCTTTTTCTTTAAAATAGTTGGGGGTAAAAGCAATTGCCGAGCCAATAATCTCAGGATTCTGTGCCACAATTTGACGAGTCAAATCCATAAAGGAATCCGGATTGTGAATCATTTTGGGTATCAACCATGTATAATTATCCGCAACCTTCATAATCGGAGCTAATATAGCCTCTGTTTGCATAATGGTATTGGCGGTCAACACTTCCGCATTTCGATAAGTCATCTCTTCAATACGGTGTTTCGAGAAAAAATAGAACCCTGACAACGATAAGATAAATAATAAAGTACAAAGGGTCAAGACATACGTAACAATTCTTGCCGATAGTGATTGCTTAAATTTACTGACAATACTCATTGGACGTTGTTTTTAAATGATAATACGGGCTTATAAAATTCCGAATAGGGC
>CAZWCI010000084.1:0-7351 GCA_964632815.1 uncultured Lentimicrobiaceae bacterium
AAAAGGATAACTTGGTGGAATTCAGCAGAAATAAAAGTAGTTTCTCAGCAATAGAGTTTTATCTTTCAGCGTTGATAATTTGCAAAATTAAGAAAATTAATCACAAATCAAAATTAATTTTCCAAATTATTAAAAAATAATCAAACTCGAAACGTTACAAGCACGTAGAGTCGTTACGAATTATTTTTTAATAATTTTTTGAGTGAGTTGTCGGTTAGGCGTATCAATTTTCAGAACATATATTCCTGAAGCATATCCGGAGAGATCACACATTATGAGTCGGTCAGTTGCAGAAATACGGAATAACAATTTACCATACACATCAAATAGGACAATTTGTTCTACTTCTTCCGAAAAAGCAGGATCAAGGGCAATATAGAGTAAATCGGAAGCAGGATTCGGATAGATGAGGATTCCTTGGCTGCGTAAATCGGCAATGCCCGTATGGTCTTCGATAATGGTCAAATAGAGAAATACGGTGCTGTCGCAACTGAATTCATTTTCCAGATTATTTTGGAATAATTGAGTCCCTACTTCTTCCTGCACTTCGATATCAAATCCGTTTTCCGTGTATGAATTTCCTATGAAAATAGTATCAAAGATTGTAATGTCGGAATGAGGGTTCACAATAAGATTAAGTTGTACAATACTATCACAACCGGTGGTATTTTCGAATAAGAGGAAATAGGTATTGGAGGTAGTTTGGTTCAACAATTCGAAGCCGTTGTCCACATAATCTTCGCCTCGGCAAATGCTTGCTTCGAATAAAGTCGTGTCGGAATGGAATCCGAGACTTGCCACAATCGGAATTCTGGAACTTTCACAACCAGTATTTTCATTAACACCGGAAACAAAAAAAGTGGTTGTTTCAAAAATCGTGTCCGAATAGAAGGTTCCGGTAACCATCGGTGTCATGCTGTCAAGGGATGCATACCAATAACAAGTAGTGGCATTCAGTCCCATTGTTGCAGAAAGATTCACAAGTCCGATTTCACAACGGTGCACATCGGAAACAACCGGATTTGCAGGCTGCGGATTGATGCGTACAAAGAGAGGCATACGTTCCAAACTTTCATTACTATGCAACGAATCAAAAGTTGCCACATAAAATATGGTATCCCCTGTAATTTGAGGAGAAAAGAGTGTATCCACATTCAGGATGGTAAGTGAAGAGTCAGAGGAGTACCAGCGGCAAGTATTTCCGTTGAATCCCGGGATTGCCGTAAGGACAATACTATCGTTAGAGCAGAATACCACATCTTCTACAATGGCGCAGGAGATATTTTCTTTAATCAGTGTATTTTGGTTCACAATAACAATTTGGTCGAACGAACCAGCGCTTCCATTCTCACCATTTCCGCCTCGACCACCATTTCCGCCTCGGCCGCCCGCGCCACCATTTCCGGCATTTCCGGTGGAGGAGCATCCACCGCCGCTGCCGCCGCTGCCGCCCGTTCCACCGCTGCCACCAGTACCACCCGTACCGCCGCTGCCCGGATTTCCAACTGTAATTGCTGTATTCAGTAATTCTGGAGTAAAGGTTGCAAAGCAATAGATGCCAAAGCTACCACCACCGCCGAAGCCACCTGTACCACCTCTTCCTGCAGTGCCACCGCTACCGCCACCACCACCGGCGCCACCGCAATATTGGTTATTAATAAAGAGTGTTTGACCATTCGCACCACCGCCACCGCTGCCGCCGCCACCGCCGCCGCCACCGAAACCATCGGTACCGTTTCCGCCTTGACCTGCAGGAATAAAATAGGATGACCAAGTATATTGAGCATTAGCGGGGACTGTTATCCCATTAGGACCATTGACACCCGGACTCCCGACTTTTCCATTAACTGTATAACTCACTCCGGCACCACCGTTACCACCAGCACCACCATTATAGGCCCCACCCATATATCCGGGTGCCCCTGCATTACTGGTTCCGTGATAACCTTCGCCTCCGGCAGAACCGGCACCACCGCCGCCACCAGCCAGCTGACCGCTACCTACTGCAGCACCACCGGCACCGACTTCCAATCCATCATTGGTTAAAGGAGAAAGCCCTCCACTGCCGCCGGAACCACCACCATTGCCATTGCTCCCATTTTGACCGGATACTCCATTCTGACCGCTGCCGCCATTACCCACAATAATATTGCAGTTTTCCATGCGATTGCCTGCCGTCGTGCCAGTCATGTAAATTCCATATACCGTAGCTCCTTTTCCGGAGGGTGCCCTATCGGCCGTTGTGGCAGAAGGAATAGTCAAGGTAATATCGCTGATAGTCCAGTTGGAGTCCGCCACGGAGCGAAAACCGATTTTATGACTATAGTCTCCGATATATTCAAGTGAATTTACCTGTATTGTAGTTGTACCGCCGCTTTTCGTCCAATCTGAAGTATCGGACGGAGTGTAGCCGCCTTCAATCGTAATATTGCTTTTCAATTCCAAAATCTGGTTTTCCTGATAGGTCCCGGCGGCCATAATGATACGTGTAGCACTGTCGGAACTTGCAAATGCAAGACCTTGTTGCAAAGAGGCAAAAGGTGTAGTGGCACTACCATCGTTGGCATCATTGCCTAAAGGTGCCGGTGCGACATAAACCAAATTGCTGGAGCCACTAACATAAGTAAAATAGACATAATAGGTTTGGGTGGCATCTCCATTATTTACCCTGATGATTCCCACCGGATTTGCCGGCGTGGGTTGCGTAATTTGGTACGTTGCATTCGGAGAAGCTGTGGTTACCGTAATAGTCGTCAAGGGAGTTTCTCCATACACTGTCACATTGTATTGAGTTACTTCGGGGTCAAAGCCGGGAATCGGATTTCCTGCCACATTAATTCCGCTCAATCGCGGATTATATATAAAGGATACATCATCGATGAAAAGTTCGTCATTGGCACTCCCCTCTCCCGGATTACGATTGGTGGCAAAAGTAATTAAAATGTAGGCTGGGGTTGAAGCAGGAAAATTATAGTTAAAAGGAATGACATATTCCGTCCAAGTTTGACTTCCTCTAGTAAACTCTGCAAGTGCTTTTCCCACTACGTGACGGGGAGCATTTCCATCGTAACTATCCGGGTCCATATAATCGTATGAATCATGGATTACGGCATTCATTCTTGCTTTTTGGGTCGAACTGGGACAATTGAATTTACACCAAAAACGAATTGAATCCGGTTTTGCCGACAAAGGTCTATTGAAAGCTGAAGATGCTCTCCGCGTAATGGTATGATTGGATGGATCTGTCGGAGTTGTACTTGCCATATTGACCTGACCGGTAGTAATAATACCGTTTGCAATAACGCCCATAATCTCTTTCGTATACAGCCGAACACTTTTCGTTCCAGAAGAACCCGGACGCACATCGGTGGACACAGCAATTTGCTGATTTTGACCAAATGAAAAAGCTAATCCCGATCCGGAGCCGGTCATAAATGAACTCCACTGTGTCGGTTCGGCACTGGTTCCTGAGCCCTCCCAATTTTCAAAACCTCCATTGGGTAATTGGTACGTTTGTGCTACAGAATAGCCAAATAGAAAACACACAGCATAAAGAGAGAGTATGATCTTTTTCATATTCATAAAAATTATTTAAGTAAAATTATAAGCACATTATATACATAGTCATCCGGAACTATTTATAATTCCATGATGCAAAAATAATCATTTCTCCTTTAACTGAAATAGAAAATGAAAAAAATTATCTTATATTATTATAAATCAGTATTATAAAAATGTTAACAAAAGTTAATCAACTAGAAACTCGTTGCGCCAATCGGGAGAAAGCTTTCCTGTTTGGATGGCCAGTTTGATTACTTTTTCGGCTCTTTTCACAACGGGAGCATCTATCATTTTAGAACCGAGAGAAACAACACCGAGTCCGTTTTCGCGGGCAGTAATAAAAGCGTTAACTATTTTTTTAGCTTTTTCAATTTGTTCCTGGTCCGGGGCAAAATTCTCTTGAATAACTCTGATTTGTCGCGGGTGGATACAGCCCATTCCGTCGAAGCCGAGGGATTTGGAGGTCAGGACATTTTGTTTCAGGGCTTCCATATCGGAAACGTCTGAGAATACTGAATCGATGGGTTGGATACCGGCGGCGCGGCAAGCATTCACGAGCATTGCACGGGCAAAAAACGACTCTTTGCCTTCTGCAGTTCGTTTTGTCCCAAGGTCGGCCGTATAATCTTCCAATCCGATGGCCATTGCCACAACATTCGGAGCAGCAGTAGCAATCTCAAGTGCTTTCAGCACGCCCATCGCACTTTCGATAATGGGCATCAACCAAATGGGGTGGGTAACGTTATGTTTCAATTTCAATTCTTCTATTTTCTCGTTCAGAAGTGTAATTTGAGCAGCACTTTCGCATTTGGGAACCAATATCAGATTGACGTTATGGGGAATAATAAAGTCAAGATCTTCTAATCCTTTCGGGATTTGATTGATACGAACCATTCTTTCCACACCATAGAAATTGATTCCGCGTAACATATTCCGCACCAGAAAACGGGCTTCGAATTTCTTGTCGGGGGCAACTGCATCTTCCAAATCCAGAATAATTCCTTCCGGACGATGAATACCGGCATTAATGGCTAAACTGGGCGTATTTCCGGGCAGATACAACCGCGAAAAACGATTGATCTCTTTGGTGGTTTCATAGTCATTTTCAGGTAAAAAAGGAAGAAGAAATTCTTTGTCCGACGGCATCAGTTTTTTGATACACGCTTCCATTCTGGCAGCCAACACCAATGGAATTGCACCGCTGTCTTCGACAGTTACTTTTGCATTTGCAATTTGATAAAAATCAAGAATGTCACAAATCAGTTTCTCGATTTGTTTTCCAAACAGCGCTTTTACCTTACTTTGAATGGTGATTTCGTGTCCTCCTTGTTCCGTTGGTTCGAAAGTGATAAAACAATCTGAACGAACGCCTTTTCCTTTATTTCCTGCAGTTGATAGGTTCATATTACAGACAATTATTAAAAATTGATATTAATCTGATGCAAAAGTACAAAATTATACTCATGAAAAAACCTCTTTTTTCCTTTTTTTGACTTTAAAAAAGAAAAATGAAAATTATAATCACACTTCCATGAGGGAAATATGGCAGAAATTTCGGGACAAACTAAATTTGCTCCTCCGTAATTGAAAAAAATCATGTATTTTTGTGAAAAAATTTAGACCAATGGACTTTCAGTTTTTTAATACGCAAAAACCGAAAAGGTTTACCTATCGACCAAGGTTTTACGATCCGGACAAAGAAGACGGACCTCTAGAGCAAGCCAAAAAAAATCAGGAGTTCGGCACTCGATTACACCATAATTGGAATCAGAGGCGGACCAAAAAAGAGGCACACAAATTCCCGTTAAGATCCGTAATTTGGGTAACGCTCATCGTATTAACTTTGATTTATTTATATTATAAATTCATCGGCTTCTAAGCGTACAGATTTTCATGAATGACATCATACATTTACTTCCGGATTCGGTAGCCAACCAAATTGCAGCCGGCGAGGTCATCCAGCGCCCCGGCTCTGCTGTTAAAGAACTTTTGGAAAATGCCGTGGATGCCGGCGCCACCGAAATTCAACTCATCATCAAGGACTCAGGCAAAACACTCATTCAAGTCACAGACAATGGCGCAGGGATGAGTTTTAATGACGCCCGTTTATGCTTTGAACGACACGCTACTTCGAAAATAACTTGTGCCGATGACCTTTTCACGCTGACCACCAAAGGATTTCGCGGAGAAGCACTGGCCTCCATTGCCGCCATCGCCCATGTTGAACTCAAAACCAAACGGAAAGAAGAAGCCATCGGAACGCAAGTGCTGATTGAAGGTTCGGAAATTAAAGAGCATAGTCCTATTGCTACACAAGACGGAACCTCCATTGCCATTAAGAATCTGTTCTATAATGTGCCGGCACGCCGAAATTTCTTAAAATCGGAAACCGTCGAATTTACCCACATTGAAGAGGAGTTTAATCGCGTTGCGCTCATCCATACCAATATTGCTTTTTCTCTGTACCACAACGGAAAAGTTCTGGTGCAACTGCAACCATCCAACTTCAAACAACGCATCATCAACCTTTTCGGGGCCCATTTCAAAGACAAACTGTTCCCGACGGAGCAAATTACCGATATCATCAAGATTAGTGGATTTATTGCCAAACCGGAGAATGCCAAGAAAAAGAAAAGTGAACAATATCTGTTCATCAACAATCGGTTTGTGCGCCACTCGTTATTGAATTATGCCATCGAAAGTGCGTACTCCGAATTGATTCCCAGCGGCTACAAACCCGCCTACTTCATTCATCTCGAACTCAATCCGACCACCATAGACATCAATATCAGTCCGACCAAAGTAGAAGTTAAACTCCAGGATGAGCGATTGGTGTTTGGTTTTCTGAATTCCTGTGTCAAAAAATCATTAGGCGCACTTTCGTTGACACCCCGCTTAGATTTTGATTACGAGCGAGGACTGGACATTTCCGGAATGCCCGAAAATAGAGAACTTACGATTCCACCCACGGGTGTCAATCCGCATTACAATCCTTTCGACTCCAAACCTTCTACAGGCGGCAAATCCACCTTTTCCGCAACCTCTCGCCCCCACGGGAATATCGAAGGATGGGACGAGTTTCTAAAAAACATCAAAACCGAACATAGTGCCGGGCCGTCGGAAACAGCATCGACTGTTAAACCGGATTTAGGGTTTGCTAATCAGCCAAATGAGGAAGAACTCGGCAATCAGCCCCTCTCCTATTTTCTGTTGCAGGGCAATTATTTGGTGGTGAAATTATACAACCAACTCACACTCATTGACATTGTTCGCGGGAGAGAACGAATATTGTATGAAACATACTTAAAAGCGTTGCAGCAGCAACCGGTTACCATACAGCAGAATCTCTTTCCTGAAACCATTACGCTGTCCACAGGTTCTGCCGAATTATTGTTGGAACTGAAAGAAGACCTTTTCAAATTGGGGTACGACATTGAGCCCATCGACAAAAACAGTTTTGCCGTAAACGGAACCCCGATGGAAGAAGCCAAAGAAGAGGTACAACATATTATCGAACAACTATTGGAAAGCTACAAAGCAAACATCTTCTTATATCGGAGTGAACGTGAAAAGAATCTGGCGCTTAGCTTAGCCAAACAAAAACGCAGCTTATACAAAGAGCTGTCCACAGAGCAAGAAACGGCACATTTCCTTTCACAACTACTTTCCTGTGAAGTGCCTTACACCTCTCCGTCGGGCAAGAAAATCATGCACACCTTTGCTCCGGAAGAAATCTCCCATCTTTTCTAATCCATTCAGGACGGAAATTCTATTTTATTTTGATTTATAA
>CAZWCI010000085.1:0-7280 GCA_964632815.1 uncultured Lentimicrobiaceae bacterium
ATGAGTTTTCGGCGTATTTTGTATTCTTCACCACCGCCACTCAACGCTCCGTTTGCCAATATGAAACCTGCCACACCGTTGTCGCTGAGTTTGGAAACCATATTCAAAATCCAACCATAGTTAGCGTTACTTTTTGGCGGCACATCATAGCCCCGCCAGCGGGGATCATCAATCAGTTCGTTTTCGTCACGCCAGTCTTTTTGGTTAAAAGGCGGATTTGCCATAATAAAATCGGCTTTCAAGTCTTTGTGCTGGTCGTCTAAAAAAGTATTGGCTGCTTTTTCGCCCAGGTTGCCCGAAATGCCACGAATGGCAAGGTTCATCTTTGCTAATTTATAGGTGGTGTTGGTGTATTCCTGTCCGTAAATGGAAACTTCTTTTTTGTTGCCGTGGTGTGCCTCAATAAACTTCACTGATTGCACAAACATACCACCCGAACCACAGGCAGGGTCATAAATGATGCCTTTGTAGGGTTCAATCATTTCGGCAATGAGGTTTACAATACTTTTGGGCGTGTAGAATTCTCCTTTGCCTTTTCCCTCTGCCAAAGCAAATTTTGAAAGGAAGTATTCGTACACTTTCCCCACCACATCCTGTTTGGGATCTTTGGTGGTATCTATATCGTTGATGGTATCGAGCAGTGAAGCAAGTTTGGTAATGTCTAATCCCAAGCGCGAAAAGTAGTTGTCGGGTAATGCGCCTTTCAGGGCTTTGTTGTTTTTTTCGATGGTGTGCAATGCCGTATCAATCAGCAATGCAATATCGTTTTGTTTTGATTTTTTAATCAGGTAATTCCAACGGCTTGTTTCTTCCAAAAAGAATACATTGTTCATATTGTAGAAATCAGCCATCTCGATGTACTTTTCTTTGCCTTCGGCAATGAGTTTGGCTCGGTGTTCTTCAAACTTATCACTTGCAAACTTTAAGAAAATCAGTCCTAAAACTACGTGTTTGTATTCAGAAGGTTCTACGCTGCCTCTTAATTTATTCGCCGCATCCCAAAGGGTTACTTCAATTGGTTTTTCTTTTATTTCTTTTTTTGCCATTATTTCTTTTTAGTCTTTTGATTTTAGAATTCGAAGGTTTTATTTTTTGTTGTAATAGGTTGCTGTTTCGTTTGAGGGTTTTGTGTTTATACACAAGACATAAAATTATTACTAAGTTCATTAGATACACCAAGATTCAAGATTTCATTCAAGTACATATATGCAAAGTCTTTATTAATAATGAATATGAATCTTTCAATGTCGGTTGGCTTAATATATTTATGTATATTTTTATAAATACACTTACAAAAATAGCGTTTATTTTAATAAATCCAAATAGTTTTATTTTTTTTTTATTGGTGTCCGGGAAAATAAGTACCTGTTTTCATATCCTGATAAATCACCGCAAAGTCGCTAAGACGCAAGGTCTTTGCCATCCGAGCGCGTGAGGAGGTAGGCGGAAAGCCCGCAAAGACGGGAGGCGATGGGGACGCTGCTGCAAAAGAGCGACCGGAGGAAGCTCCTTTTGCAGCTTTGCGGCCCCACGACTACCGGCTGCGGACTTGGAGCCGGACGCCGGCGGCGAAGCCGACACGCCCTGATCATAAACATAAAAAAAACCTTGATTCTCTAAGAAAACCAAGGCCTTTTTAAAACAGTGGTGCGGAGAGTGAGGGATTCGAACCCCCGGAGGTGTTAGCCTCAACGGTTTTCAAGACCGCCGCAATCGACCACTCTGCCAACTCTCCGCTGCAAAGATACAAAAAAAGAGTTTCATGGCTCAATTTTTTTTTGAAATTATTAATGGTGTCAAAATCAATAATTTTCGTATTTTTGTATTCCATTAATTTAGCCCATTTTGTATGAAAGACGAGCCTGTTTTAGAAGAAAAAGATGAATTATATGAGCATTTTAACTTTACGGTGGATAAAGGGACCGACCTGCTCCGTATGGATAAGTATCTGCTGAATCTGATTGCCAATACTTCCCGAAATAAAATTCAACAAGCCGCCAAAGCAGGTTGTATTCTCGTGAACGGAAAGCCTGAAAAACAGAATTATAAGGTGAAGCCGTTGGACGTCATTTCTGTTCTGATGGCCTATCCTCCGCGAGAAATTGAACTTATTCCCGAGGATATACCGCTCAATATTTGCTTCGAGGATGATGATATTGTGATTGTGAACAAACATGCCGGTTTGGTGGTACACCCCGCTTTTGGCAATTATACGGGAACGCTGGTGAATGCGCTGATGTTTCATTTTCAGAATCAACGCGGCAGGGATGAGGAACCGCCGCGCCCGATGCTGGTGCACCGAATCGATAAAAATACGTCGGGAATTATGATTGTGGCTAAAAATGAATATGCCCAAATTAAATTAGCCAATGATTTTTTTCATCATACCATTGATAGAAAGTATTTGGCGTTGGTTTGGGGCGATTTTAAAGAAGAGGAGGGAACCATTACCGGAAATATCGGTCGCAACCCGAAAGACCGTTTGGTGATGACCGTTTTCCCGGAAGGGGAAGAGGGGAAACATGCCGTTACTCATTATCGAGTGGTGGAGCGTTTCGGTTATGTGACCCTTATTGAATGTACTTTGGAGACGGGCAGAACGCATCAAATTCGTGTACACCTCAAATCTATCGGGCACCCGCTCTTTAATGATGTTTCTTACGGCGGCGATAAGATCCTAAAAGGAACTACATTTACAAAATACAAACAGTTTGTTGCCAATTGTTTTAAATTGCTGCCGAGGCAAGCTTTGCATGCCAAATCGCTCGGCATTACCCACCCGCTGACCGGAAAAAAAATATTCTTTGATTCCGAGTTGCCGGACGATTTCCAATCCGTCATCGAGAAGTGGCGGCATTATGCCAAACATAAAGAGTTTGAAGAAGAGATTATCCCCGAATTTGATTTAACTAATCGCGAAAAAGAGCGTATTCATGGCCCAAAAGAGTAACCCCAAATTAAAAGTTGACGATTTTTTCGGCACCCAAAAAGACTATTATGTTTTCGGTGTCCAATCCGTGAAATCTCTTTTCCGTCTTGCCACCGACCTTGGGAACATGTTCGGCTGCGACTTTTTCTATTTGGAACAATATGCTATTAAAGAAAAACCCGACCTGAGCTACCATCTGATGTATGCCTTGATTTCGGATTCGGAAGAGATTCACTGCTTTCTCATGGAGAATAAGACCTCTCATGATTCTCAATTTAATGTGGCCGAAACCGAAAAGAAACTCTCTTTTCATACCATGAATCTTTTTGAAGATGATTTTTATATTTTGAATAAAAAGGGGCTTCGGCTCTTTAGCTGGCCATTCATAAATGTAGATTTTTTGATATTGTTTTATACTGAAAAAGAACGCAATATTACTTGTTTTTTCGAACAACTACAATCTATTCCCAGACTGAAATTGCTGCAAGATTTTGATATAATGAAATATAAAAAATCTGCTCCTCATATCCAACGTCGTAAGTTTTTTCAAAACTTTTTTTGTGATGTTGAGATTAAAAGTCGGAATTTTATGAAACAACGCTCGGAAGCTTTATTTCACCTCCCCATGCACGGGCAGGGCGAAAATAATCAATTTTCACTGAACGATAATTTGTTGAGACCGCTTAATCTTGAGTATATTAATTATTTAGTAACGGATCCATCCGAAGAGTAACGGAAAGATCCTAAATGATGATATAATCAATGGCCTCTTTCATGGTTTGAAAGTAGTGAAAGTTCATTCCTTCAATAAATCGGTCTTTAATATCTTCAATATCTTTTTTATTTTCTATTGAGAGGACAATGTCATAGATACCGACTCTTTTGGCTGCCAGTATTTTTTCTTTAATTCCTCCCACGGGAAGCAATTTCCCTCGTAGGGTAATCTCTCCGGTCATAGCGATTTTTGGTCTGATTCTGCGTTTGGTAAATGAAGAAATCAACGAGGAGAGGATGGTAATTCCCGCCGAAGGTCCATCTTTGGGTGTTGCCCCCTCGGGAACATGAATATGCACTTTTTGTTTTTGAAATTCCTCTGTCGTAAGCTGATAATCTTGGGCGTGTGCTTTCAGATATTCGTACGCAATGGTTGCAGATTCTTTCATCACTTCTCCTAAGTTTCCGGTCAGCGTCATGTTGCCTTCTTTGCTTGGACTGATAATCGACTCCACAAAGAGAATCTCTCCGCCCACGGTGGTCCATGCCAAACCGGTAGCCACGCCGGGCACCCGATGATCAATGGAATTTTCCTTTTGAAATAGGGGAGCACCCAATATTTGCAGCAAATCTTTGGAAGTGATTGTCTTTTTGATTTTTCCTTCCTGAACTAAGTTGGCTGCCCGATTGCGAATCACTTTGGCGATAGTTTTTTCAAGGAGCCTGACGCCTGATTCACGTGTATAGTCGGTAATTAATTGCTCTATAATTTGATCGGTAAAGGTCAGCGAATTACTTTTTAATCCGTGTTCTTTCAACTGTTTCGGGATGAGATGCCTCTTGGCAATCTCAATTTTTTCTTCGAGGAAATATCCGGCAATGTCAATAATTTCCATTCGGTCGAGGAGTGCGGGATGAATGGTAGAGAGGTTATTGGCGGTTGCGATGAACAGTACTTTAGAAAGATCATAAGTGGTTTCCAAATAGTTGTCGTAAAAGGCGCTGTTTTGTTCGGGGTCAAGTACTTCAAGCAGTGCTGCAGAAGGATCTCCCTGCACATTCATGCCCATCACTTTATCAATTTCATCCAATACGAAGACCGGATTGGAGAAGCCGGCTTTTTTTAAGCTTTGCATAATTCTGCCGGGCATTGCTCCGATGTATGTTTTGCGGTGTCCTCTGATTTCGGATTCATCGCGCAGTCCTCCCAACGACATGCGGATATATTTTCTTCCCAAAGCTTCGGCAATTGATTTTCCCAAGGAGGTTTTTCCAACCCCGGGAGGGCCTGCCAAACAGAGTATCGGCGATTTCATGTCGCCCTTTAATTTGAGGACGGCCAAATACTGTACAATTCTTTCTTTAATCTTCTCTAATCCGAAATGATCTTTATCCAAGACCTTATGGGCATGGTCAAGGTCAAAATTGTCTTTGCTGTATTCATTCCAGGGTAAGTCAACCAACAGTTCCAAATAGTTTAATTGAACCGAAAAGTCGGGGGACATGGAGTGGGTACGCTGCAACTTTTGGAGCTCTTTTTGAAACAGTTGTTCCGTTTCTTGATTCCATTTTTTCTTTGCTGCTTTCGCTGCCAATTCTTCTGCTGCTTTTTCTTGTGGTGCTCCCCCCAATTCTTTTTGGATGGTTTTCATCTGCTGCGTAAGGAAATACTCGCGTTGCTCTTTATCCATTTCCAATTTGGATTTATGCTGAATCTGATTCTTTAATTCAGCCATTTGGAGCTCTTTATTTAAGAACTTCAAAATCACCTTGGCGCGATCTTCTGCGATGGGAATTTCTAATATTCGTTGTTTATCTTCAATCGGAATAGACAAATTGGAAGAGATGAAATTGAGCAGGAAAAAGGGGCTTTCAATATTTTTTAATGCAAAAGCAGCTTCTTTACGCATCTCAGGGGAGAGGCGGATCATACTTAGTGCAGTATCGCGAATAGAGCCGATGATGGCATTAAATTTTTTGTTTTTCAATAATTGAGGCTCATAATCATCTGTGGCGTAAGGAACCACTTTTGCCATAAAATAGGGTTCTGTTTGCGTGAATTCGGTCAATCCGATTCGCTTCACTCCTTGGACAATAATGGTGCTGCTCCCGTCGGGCATGGAGACATATTTGATGATACGCGCCATAGTGCCGACTTTATAGATGTCTTCAAAAGTGGGTTCTTCTGTTTCATTGGCTTTTTGGGTAGCTACCCCTATGGGATAGTTACTTCTACCGTATTCTTGAGCAAGCTTTATGGATTTGTTACGCCCTACTGTGATTGGAATGACGGTTCCGGGATATAATACGGTATTACGCAGAGGTAAAATAGGTAATTCTTCAGGAACCTCTTGATTTTGTAAGTTCTCTTCATCTTCCATGGAGAAAAGCGGAATTACGGAAGATTCATTATTCATGAACTCGTTGATGAAAAAATTGTCGTTCATATATATATAGTTCTATAATTTAGTTCGCAAAAATACAAAAATATAACGCATAAAAAGGAAGAATGTTTACTCAAGACTAATTTTCTTCGATACAGCGATGCATAAATTCGATGGCATCAATGTTACGTGGAGATACAATATCAATCCATCCGCTTTCAATGGCATACAGATGTCCGGCTTTAACAGCGCTGAGTTGATTGTAGGGATAAGTCTTAGAAAAATTGGCAAAATCTTCCTTTCTAATGAAAATCAAGTCAGGGTTCTGTTCAAAAATCAGTTCTCTGCTGATGCTCCATCCGGTCAGAGATTCTCCGATATTACGTCCTCCGGCCAGCGTGATGATCTCGTGAATGTGAGAACTCTTTGGCGCCGTGAAATCGCCTGCCTCTCCGTAACCGACTACGTAAAAAACGGACTTCTCCGCAGAACTGTTTTTATTCGTTTGCTCGATTTTGTTTAATTTTTCTTGCAATATCTGAATCTGTTCTTCTGCCAATGCAGGACGATTGACAATATTGCCGATTGCTGTGAGCGACCTGAAAATTCCCTCAATCCGATTCTCTTCTTTCAAAGCAATGACAGGGATTCCCAATTTTTCAATTTTTTCTATCTGTTCTTTTCCTACGATAGAGCCGATCAGGATTAAGTCGGGATTGAGTGACATTAAATGCTCTATATTCAAATCGATTAACCCTCCAACTTTTTTAATTTTGTCCGTTTTGGGGGGATAATTGCAGAAATTTGATATTCCTACCAATTTATCTTCACTGTGAAGCAGAAAAATCATCTCTGTGATGGCAGGGGAGAGGGAGATGATTCGTTGGGGTTCCGCAGCGAGAGTTACTTTTCTGTTGTAGGAGTCGACATATTCCAAATAGATATCGGTTTTTGTTTGCGATGTGTCGTTTCGGCAGCTTGGAAAAAATACAATAGATGCAAAGAATATGAGTATAAAATATTTTCTTTGATAAAATTTTAAGACAGAAAAAGGGGAAAATAGGATCTTCCCCTTTTCATAATAATGTGAGATTTTCATTATTCTTTAATCGAAATTAATAATATTAATAGATAAAAGGGAAAACCCGTTTTAATTTTTTATCATTTATCTCTGTGGCGAATTCAATTTTGTATTTTCTATATGTGGAGCGGGCACGCGGAACCAAGTTGGCAAAAGTCCAAATGAAGAATAC
>CAZWCI010000086.1:0-7279 GCA_964632815.1 uncultured Lentimicrobiaceae bacterium
CCGGCTGCGGACTTGGAACCGGACGCCGACGGCGTAGCCGGCACGCCCAAATAATTATTAAATTTAAAATGAACAATATTGTATTTTTATGGTTGTATAGGAAAAAGTAAATAATCAATTTAAATTAAATATCATGGAAAAAATAGCTATTTTAATATTTGCGGACAGTGCTCACGTTGAAGGATTGGGACGCGTTGCAAATGCATTCGTACTGGGAGATGAAGCCGTTGAAAACGGAGATAAACTAAGAATTATTTTTCAGGGTGCAGGTACCAAATGGATTGGGGAACTTGAAAAAGAGGATCATAAGTTGCATGAACCATATATGAAATTAAAAAAACATATTGAAGTATGTCCTTTTTGTGCCCGTGCTTTTGGGGTAATTCACCATGCTGAAAAGGCAGGACTTCGTTTTGCAGATGAATATAAGGATCACCCAAGTGTGCGCAATATGCTTGCGGAGGGCTACCACGTTTTGGTATACTAATATTTAAGGAAAACAATGAATAATGTAAACGTCTTTCTTTCGCGGAAAGGCGTTTTTTATTTCACATAATCCACAGAGGCGAAAGTCCGGTGGATTCCTTTTTGATATTTGACGGCCGGATAGCCGACAATCAATACAAGTCCTTCTCTGCTGGTACTTTTTATTTGGTATTTGGCTCTGAATTGTTTGGCTTTTTTACCATATTGAATCAGCGGGTGAATACTTCCCAACATACAGGTTCCAAGTCCTAAGGATTCGGCAGCCGTCATGGCATAAGTCGCTGCAACAATCGGATCTGCGGGATCGCAGTAAGGAGAACCGTAAAAATAGAACATCAAAGGGGCATCATAGGTGACGATATTCTCTCCCTTTTTCATAAAATCAGTAAAGGCGTTTATTGCAGGCTTTACAAAATTTTTGAATAGCTCATAATTCTCCTTACCAAAAAACGGTCGCATCATCCACAACATTGGGTTGGAAAAGAGCCATTTCATTGAGGAGAGATTACTTGCAAAATCTGTCGCAAACGAACGGATTTTTTCTTTGCCACTAATGACCGTAACATGCACATCGGAAGGCGGTAACCCCATCGGAGCGGTTTGCGCTGCCGCAAGAATTTTGTCCACCATTTCCTGTCCGACCTCTTGCTCCGTAAATTCCCGAACAGAACGTCGGCGGTGGTATAAATTCATAACACTATGATAATCTGCAACCTCATCTGTTTGCAGAAGAGAGATCAAATCTTCGGGCGAGAGTGTTCTTCCCTGGATGACAATAGCCCCTTCAGGACAAACTGCCATGCAGTGGCCGCAAGCGATACACCCGAAAAAAGGGGACGGACTTTGTTTGGCTTTGCCTTGGTCCAGGATTAATCCAAAATCTTTACATACAGTAACACATAGTCCACAGCCGATACAGAGATCGCGATCTATGGAGATGGTTGCTGTTTCTTTGGTTCGGGAGGTTGGAATTGCCATAATTTTATTTTTAATAAATTAAATGCCGTTGCAAATGCGGCAATTTTATATTTTTTCCCACGACTCAACGGGTCCTTTCCGGAGCTTAAATAAGACATTCAGGCGTATCGGTGCCGGGTTATCATGCATCAATGTTTCGTATCTGTGAGGATCACGGATTTGCAACTTGCTTTTCAACCATTCAAACTCATATTGAACTTGTCCGTCGTTAACTGCAATTAATGGAAACTCATTCGGAATAGGAGTTCTTATTTTGGTTTTATCAAAATTGTATCCTCTATTTTGGGCTTCGGAGCATATTTCGTTCAAAAAGATGGCTATGGCAAGGAGTGGTTGCGGATATTCTTTAAAACGTTTCAATTGTGGGTGGTTTACATATCCTTTGGTTTCTCCGGCGAGCACGTGTTGTGCCAACAGAGCTTCTCTCCATGCCGCCAACAATCCTTTGGTATCCAAATAGGAAGGATGAATGGTCCACAATCTCATAAGTTTCTCTATTACAAGTTATAAATTATGAAAAAAGGGCTAATAAATGTGTTTTCATTTGCATTTTAACCTGATCCATGTCAACCGGATTTCCAAGTTCTTTGGAAAGTGACGTCACACCTTTATCCACGAAGCCACAAGGATTGATGTAGTTAAAGTAGTTCAAGTCGGTATTCACATTGAGTGCAAATCCGTGCATCGTCACAAAGCGGGAGGCTTTCACTCCGATGGCACAAATTTTTCTTGTCCGGGCGCTGCCCACATCCAGCCAAACGCCGGTCGCCCCCTGCAAGCGCATTCCTACAATTCCGTATTCGGCAAGCGTTTTAATGACGGCCTCTTCAATAGTAAAAATGTATCCTTTCAGCGACATCTCGTGCCGTTCCAAATCCAAAATCGGGTAGCCCACCAATTGTCCCGGACCGTGGTAGGTAATATCTCCTCCCCTATCGATGTGATAAAAGACGGCTCCGATTTGCTTCATCGTTTCCTCTGAAATAAGTAAATTTTGATCATGCCCCGATTTCCCGATGGTATAGACATGAGGGTGTTCGCAAAAGATAATTGTTTCAGATTTTTCGGTTGATTCCCCGTTCATTTTTTTCCCGATAACCTCTTGAAAAATTCCAACTTGTTTATCCCAAGCTATTTTATAATCAATTAATTGCCAATCAACAAAATTCATAAATGTCCATTATTTGCGTTCAATCAAAGAATCTAAAAAAGAGCGTTCTGCCATATAAGAAGAACGAACGAGCGGGCCGCTTTCCACACTTTCGAAGCCGAGTTCGAGGGCTTTTTGTTTATAAAAAGCGAATGTATCGGGATGCACGTAAGTTTGTACTTCGATATTTGCTTTGGTTGGCTGGAGATACTGTCCGATGGTAATCATGCGGCATCCGACTGCTTTGGCTTCGTGCAGCAGTTCCACCACATCCTCTTCCGTTTCTCCGATGCCGACCATAATACCGGTTTTGGCAATAAATCCGGCTTCAGCAATTTGGCGAATTACATTCATACTTCTTTGATAGGAAGCTTTACTGCGCACAGAAGGGGTGAGTCGTTTGACGGTTTCCAGATTATGCGCCACAATATCGGGACGGGCATCCAGGACGATGCGGAGCAATTCATCTTCATAGTCCGGAATAAGCAGTTCAATAATCACCTCAGGATTTCGTTGTCGGATGGCACGAACGGTTTTGGCCCAATGTTCCGCTCCCTTATCGGGAAGGTCGTCTCTATCTACAGAAGTGATGACGCAGTGTTTCAATTTCATGAGGGCAATACTTTCGGCCAGTTTAAAAGGTTCGTCGTCGTCGGGAGGCAAAGGTCTTCCGGTCTTGGTCGCACAGAACCTGCATGCGCGGGTACAGACATCTCCCAAAATCATAAAGGTCGCGGTGCCCAAGCTCCAGCATTGTCCGATATTGGGACACTTTCCACTGCTGCAAATGGTATGTAATTGGTGCTGTTCGACCATTTTTTTTACAAAAGGGTAATTCTCCCCACTCTCAAGTTTAATTTTCAGCCATTCCGGCTTACGCATTATTTTCATTCCGTTTCGTTATCGTTAATTTTAGTTATGGTATTATTAATTCATCATTTCGTGTAAATTTTCCCTTATAAAAATCTTTTAAACTGTGACAATTTTCCTTCGTAGGGAGGATATTTAACTTTCATATCCAACATAAACGAAGAGATAGCAACAGATTTAAGATGGGTAAACGTTTCAAAACCATATTTTCCATGATAGTGTCCCATTCCGCTGTTGCCAACGCCTCCGAATGGAAGTTTTTGATTGCCAACATGAATAATCGTATCATTGATACACATTCCTCCGGAGGAAGTTTCACGGATAATTCTTTGCTGATTCTTTTTATTCTTTGAGAAAAAATAAAGTGCCAGCGGTTTTTCATGTCGTTTCACATAGTCAATCACCTCCTCTATGGCATTAAACTCCATAAGCGGAAAGATCGGACCAAAGATCTCTTCATTCAGGATGGGGGCATCTTCGGGGAGATTTTCAATCACGGTAGGTTCGATATAATTATCCTCCTCCTGATATTTTCCTCCGATAATAATATCTCCTTTTTCAAGGTATGCAATGAGTCGTTTCATCGCCACTGCCGAAATAATACGGGGAAAATCAGGAGAGTCTTGGGGATTTTCACCATACATGGCCAAAATCGCCTGTTTTAGTTCATACACGAAATCAGCTTTTACTTTACTGTGAACCATCAAATAATCGGGGGCGATGCAAGTCTGCCCTGCATTAATCGTTTTGCCCCAGACAATACGTCTCGCCGCAATAGCAAGGTCGGCATCTTCATCCACAATACAAGGACTTTTCCCTCCCAACTCCAACGTAACGGGGGTAAGGTGTTTTGCGGCGGCTTCCATCACCACTTTTCCGAGCGAAGGACTACCCGTGAAAAAGATATAGTCGAATCGTTCGGACAGCAATGCTTGATTTACCTCCCTGTTCCCATGAAAAATCGTCACATACTGCTCTGCAAAAGCCTCTTTTACAATTTTATCCATGATAAGAGCGGTTGCGGGAGCATTGGGGGAGGTTTTCATCGCAACACAATTTCCGGCCCCGACCGCTGCCACAAGAGGACTCATCAACAGTTGAAAAGGATAGTTCCACGGAGCAATAATCAGCACCACTCCGTAAGGTTCTTTATAGATTTTGCTTTTTGAAGGGAAAAAGAGAAACGGCATTCGTTTTCTCTCCGGTTTCGCCCATTGACGCAACTTTCTTATATTCAAATCTATTTCATGCAGCACCAAAGAAACTTCCGTCACATACGATTCAAAGTCCGACTTGTTCAAATCCTCAGAAAGTGCATCAAAAATGGCGGTTTCCTGTTTTTTAATGATATGGCGAAGGCGTTTTAACGCTACTATTCGATAGGCAACATCTTTCGTCTCATTCGTCAAAAAGAACTCGCGTAACTTTTCAATTTTGGGAGAAATTTCCGAATTATTCATATTAATGCGAATTGAAGGTTTCTATTTTATTTTAAATGCAAATCATGAAATTTTTCTAGTTTTTTCCACAGATGAACTCTTTCAATTCCTCTCACATTATGGTCATGGGCGGGATAGACAAAATAGTCCATTTGGACGCCATCTTTCACTGCTTGTTGCAAAAGTTGTAACGAATGCTGCCACACTACGGTATGATCTTGTGCTCCGTGCATTACCAACAGATTGGAGCGGATATGTTTCACTTTCGGAATGATGTCGGCTTGGGCATACCCCTCCGGATTCTCTTCGGGAGTATCCATATAGCGTTCTCCGTACATAACTTCATATTTGCGCCAATCCACCACCGGTCCGCCACAACTGGCTGCTTTAAAAACTTCGGGATAGGTAGAGACCAATGACAAAATCAAAAAGCCCCCGTAACTCCATCCGTCTAATCCAAGACGGGTAGAATCAATATAGGGCAAACTTTTTAAATAGGTTACTCCGCAAAGTTGATCTTCCATTTCCAACACCCCGAGTTGCCGATGGATACATTTCTCAAATTCAGCGCCACGATAGGCCGTTCCACGATTATCCAACGTAAAAATTACATAATCTTGTTGCGACAAATAGTAGAGAAATGATCCGCCACTCATAAAAGTATTGGTAACCATCTGAGAATGTGGTCCGCCGTATACATAAATCAAACAAGGATAACTCTTTGCAGTATCAAAATTCGGCGGAAGTATCAACCGGCAGTAGAGCTCATCTTGAGAATTATTTCGAATAGAAAAGATGGAGCTTTCGCCTAAACTGCAATCTTTGTAAGGATTTCGTGATTCTAACAACTGATGTTTCCGTTTACCATCGCTACGATTCAGGAAAATCTTTCTCGGGACGGTCAGACTTTGGAAATAGTCGATAAAATAAGCTCCGTCGTCCGAAAATTGGGGGACATGAGTACCCGGTTCCGGCGTAAGATTCTGCAACGAGCCATTTTTGAGATTGACTGCATACACATAGCGGTCTGTGGGCTTATCCTTATTCGTAATAAAAAACAGCGTCTCCTCTTTTTGATCAAGGGCTAGCGTTTCAATCACTTCCCAATTTCCGGAGGTGATTTGTTTCAGCAGTTTTCCATTTTTGTCGTACAAATAGAGATGATTCCATCCGTCGCGGTCACTTTGCCAAATAAAATTGCCGTTTTTCAAAAATATCATTCGGGTATCGGGTTCCACATAACGGTCATCGTGTTCTTCAATCAGAACTTTTATTTTATTTCCGGAGGCGACATCATACTTTATCAATTTGGCATGATTTTGCGCCCGATTCAGGTGGGTGATATATAGTCGTTTTTCGTCCGGAGAGAAAGTTACATTGGTAAGAAATTCGCCGTCTTCAATGGCTGTTTTCACATAATGAAATTCCGGTTTTCCGGAAGAAACGGCTTTATTCACATCAAAAATACCAACCGTTACGCGGTGACTTGTTTTACCGGCCATGGGATACTTCATCGGTTCAACGGTAGCCATGGGCGTATTAATATTGACCAATGGATAGGCCTCGACTTCTCCTTCGTCCATTCGATAAAATGCAATAAAATTAGCATTCGGCGAAATATATTGTCCTTCATCGATTCCCCATTCGCTGCGGTGCACGGTTTCGCCAAACACAATATATTTTCCGGTATCGGTACAGAGGAAAATTTTTTCATACCCATTTTTTTCGGATTGAACAAAAACTTCTCCTCGTTCATTTTTGGTCACAAAAAGTCGTTTCTCAAGAGATTGAGCAATGGCATGGTCAGGAAATCCGGAAACAATATTCCAGGAGGTATCTTGGGACACTAAGATTATGTGCAAAGAAGGAAAAAAGAGTTCTTGGGGTCCAATCCATTGAAAAGCGGGAAATCTTTTCAAATTGGGTTTTCCGGTGATTATTTTCAGTTTCTCTAATGAGAGAATAGATTTTTCTGTTCCAGCGACGGCATCCACAAGCAGCAAATCCTGGTCGTTCAAATAACTATATTGTTGATATTGGGGGCGCCAGGAGAGGTTGCGCAAATCGTCCAGGCGGTATTTGCCGGTAAACACACCTTCGAGGTCAATATCATTATTTTGTGCCGGCAGCAAAGGAAGAAACAAGCACAATGAGAGAAATAATACAATACATTTTTTCATCATAGCAAAAGCAAAATTCATTTTGATATAATTCAATCTATAATGATGCAAATTTACATCAATTTTCAATCTCTTTTTGTTTGGATTATAATTTTTATTTGGGCGTGCCGGCACGCCCAAATAAAAAACATAAAAAAAAGGAGACTTCTAAAAGCCTCCTTTCTTGAGAAATCCGT
>CAZWCI010000087.1:0-7278 GCA_964632815.1 uncultured Lentimicrobiaceae bacterium
TGCAATCGCTTCTGTTCAACAACCAGTTACCTGCAACCAAGGAACAGATGGAAGTGTTCATGTTTCCGTTTCAGGAGGAACAATGCCTTATTCTTATTTATGGAATATAGGGGATACTAATAATACTCTTACTGGAATTGGAAGCGGAAATTATTCTGTGACAGTGACAGACTATAACAATTGTACGACAACTGCCGCAGTTATTCTCAATAATCCTGCTGCAATTACTTCTCAATTTGCATATACTGCTTGCAACAGCTATACATGGGGTGGAACAACTTATACCGCTACCGGAAATTATAATAAAATTTTTACTGCTCAAAACGGATGTGATAGTGTGGTTACTTTGAATTTAACTATTCTGCGTTCTAGTTCATCTACAGTATATGAAACTGCTTGTCAAAGTTATACCTGGCCTCTTAATGGACAAACATATAATCAATCCGGAAATTACACCTACACAATTGTAGGAGGAAATTCTAATGGATGTGATAGCATTGTTACTTTATCATTGTACATTCCGGCAACCACATTATCTGCTTCTATTTCGGCAACTAATGTACTTTGCTACGGAGGAAATTCAGGAAGAATTACTATAACTGTTTCAGGAGGTACTGCTAATTATGATATTGACATATACAATATTAACGATTTGGGTTCGAGTGTGGGACAATTCAACAATGTGCCGGCTTCGTCTCAAAGAATTTTAAACAATCTTCCTGCAGGAACTTATCAAGTTGAAGTTTTTGACCATAACGGATGTACATACACTTCAACCATTACTGTTAATCAACCTGCTCAAATTACCACTTCTATTACCTCACAAAATCCAACATGTTACGGAGGATCTAATGGAAGTGCTTCAGTAACTGTAAATGGCGGATTAGGATCATATCAATATCTATGGTCTAATAATTCAACCGCAGCCTCAATTTCTAGTATTTCTGCCGGATATTATACTGTATTAGTTACTGATGGAAATGGATGTACCGCAATGAATGGAACAACTATTTCCCAGCCAAATCAAATTGTTCATGAATTTTATGTGACAAATTGTGATTCATACTCTTGGAATGGCGTTCAATATCATAACTCCGGAAGATATGTAAATCTTTTTGTAACTCCGTCGGGTTGTGACAGTACTGCCATTTTACATTTAACTATTACAAGATCCACAACAAGTCATATTTATGTTTCTGCTTGCAATGCTTATTCTTGGTTTGGAAATGATATAAATCAAAGCGGAATATACAATCACACTTTATCCGGTGCCAACAGCCAGGGTTGTGATAGTATTATCTATTTACACTTAACTCTAAATATGCCAACGGATGGACATGTATATCATAATTCATGCGGTGCTTATACTTGGAACGGACAACTTTGCTCTGTTACCGGAGAATACATTCATACCATAATTGGAGGTAACGCCAATGGTTGTGATAGTATTGTACATTTACATTTAACCGTTAATACTCCAACTTCCGAAACAATCAATCAGGTAGCATGTAGCTCTTATACTTGGGCTCTTAATAATCAAACATATACACAAACCGGAGATTATATGTATACTATTGTTGGAGGAAATTCAGATGGTTGCGATAGCATCGTTACATTACATCTTACTATTAACCAACCTTCAACGGGAGATACGAATGTGACTGCATGTGTTTCTTATACTTGGCCACTTAATAATCAAACATATACACAAACCGGAAATTATATGCATACTATTGTCGGAGGAAATTCAGATGGTTGTGATAGTGTAGTAACATTACATCTTACTATTAATTTACCCACTTCCGGTGATACAATTGTGACAACATGTATTTCATACACTTGGCCTTTAAATAATACTACATATAACCAAAGTGGAGATTATCCTTACACAATTATAGGAGGAAATTCTAACGGATGTGATAGTATTGTTACATTACGTCTTACCATCAATCAACCTACTGAATTTGATGTATTTGATACTGCATGCGTTGAATATCGTTGGAATGTGACAAATGAAACCTATTATGCTACCGGTGATTATTTCTATACTATTGCTGAAGGAAATTCGAATGGATGTGACAGCACAATTATACTTCATTTGGTTATCAATCAACCCAGTGTAGAAGAGATTACCGTAATCACGTACACTCCATATACATGGGATGTGACCGGAGAAGAGTATAGTTCAAGTGGAAACTATTCTCACACTTATTATGGTGGTGCTGAAAATGGTTGTGATAGTACAATAATCTTAAAATTAACAGTTAATACGGTTGGCATTGAAGATCAAGATATGGTTGATCTTAACATCAGTTTATATCCAAATCCCACAAGAAATTATGTTGAGTTGGTAATTGATGAAGCTATTGATGTCAAAGAAGCTCAAATATTTGATATTTATGGCAAGTTATTAAAAATCGAAAAAATAACAACCAAACATAATCGGATAAGTTTTGAAACTTTTGCTAATGGAGTTTATCTGTTAAGATTAAATGATGGAGTTGACATAATTAAGACATTCAAGGTTATTAAACATTAAAATTGAATAATAACTTGTTTACCGAGAGACCACCAAGCAGGCGGTCTCTCTTATTTTGAACATAAAATGAAAATTGCAATTTACAGTAAACAGCAAGTAAATGGAGGATATCTTTTTATTCATGATATCATTAATCATCTTTTAGAAAAAGAAGCACATATAATTATATACGAACCTTTTCTGAAGGAATATAAAAAAGAATATCCAGATGCTGTTTTCAATACTTTTTCCTCTAAAGAAGAATTAATTATACAGCAACCTATTGATTACCTGTTTTCATTAGGAGGAGACGGGACCTTTTTGGATGCTGCAAATCTCATTGGAGAAAGTGGAATTCCAATTTTAGGAATTAATACCGGAAGAATCGGCTTTTTAACCGGTATCAACAAAACTAATTTTATTGAATCTTTTGCCTTATTGGAAAAGAAACAGTTTGAAATTGAGGAGCGCAAATTACTCTGTTTAAGTTCGAATAAACCTCTACCTCCAAAAACAGCCAATCATGCACTTAATGACATTACCATACATTCTCCTTTAGAAAGTTCTATCATTGCAATACATGTTTGGGTTGATGACAAAAAGGTCAATACATATTGGGCTGATGGATTAATCATTGCTACTCCAACGGGTTCAACGGCATACTCTTTAAGTTGTGGAGGACCGATAATTGCTCCTTCTGCCAACGTCTTACTTCTCACCCCTATTGCATCACATTCTTTGGCAGTTCGTCCTATTGTCATTCCTGCTGAGTCTACCTTAAAAGTGGTTGTAGAGAGTAGAAACGAGAAATTTTCTCTTTCCTGTGATTCTCAACAAATCACTATTCAAAATCCTATTGAGTTAACTATTCGGCAAGGGAATTTTACCATTAAAACAATACGATTTACTTCTGCTAATTTCTTTTCGGTAATTCGAGAAAAATTGATGTGGGGAATTGATATTCGAAATACTTTACCTCCGAACTAAAAATCGTATTAAAAAACACCTCTGACTACTACCTGAATCGTTGTCCGATTCTTTTGTTCCACATATATTTTACGTTTTTTAACTACTTTGTCTATAACCTCATCCGTATAATGACTAATGGTAATCAATTCCACATCATCATTATATTTAATAATATATTTTTGAGAAAGTTCTTCTAAAACCGGATTAATTCTTTCTTTTCGATTATCCGCACATACTGAAAAACTCAATGCAGAATTTTGCATTAGATTGATTTTCAATTTATATTTTGAGAAAATAGAAAAGATCTCATTAAGATTATCAACGGCAATAAACGAAAAATCCTTGGGAAAAACTGTAATAAGTATTTGATCTCTTTTAAAAATATAGCTAGGAAATTCAGTTTTGGGTGTAATAGAAGTAATAAGACTTCCGGATGCTTGAGGATTGCAGAAAGATTTCACATAGAGTGGAATATTTTTGTTTTGAAGCGGTTTAATAGTCTTTGGATGAATAATCGTTGCTCCATAATATGAAAGTTCAATTGCCTCTTCGTATGATATCTCGTCTAATTTGATTGCTTCGGGGAAGAATTTCGGGTCGGCATTTAATAATCCAGGAACATCTTTCCAGATAGTTACACTCTCCGCGTCTATTGCAAACGCTAAAATAGCTGCCGAATAGTCGGAACCTTCTCGTCCAAGGGTTGTGGTAATATTTTCAGCTGTTCCAGATATAAACCCTTGAGTAATAAGGATATTTAATTCTTTTATTTCCTTTAATCGTGTAACCTTCTCCTTAATAATGGATACTGATTTTTCCCAATCTACTTTTCCTTCTCTGAAAGTATGATCTGTTTTTATCAATTTACGAGCATCTAGCCATTTATTATTAATTCCAATCATATTCAGATAAGCACTAATAAGATTGGTAGAAAGAATTTCTCCAAAACTCACAATTTTATCATATTCATAGTCAAAATTATCAGATGGATCTTCTTGAAGTTTTTCTTCCAATTGTTCAAAAATATCTTCAAGAATATGATTCAACATCAATCCATTTTGGTCTAAATCAGAAGCTATTTCAAAATGAGCTTTTTTCAATTGAAGTAATAATTCATTAAGATTGGCTTTCTTTTCAAAATACCCTCTTAATATTTCCTCCATAAGATTCGTCGTTTTACCTAATGCAGAAATGACAACTATTAACGATTCTCCTTTATAGAGATTAAGAATATTTGCTACATTTTTAACACCTGCTGCATCTTTAATAGAAGCTCCGCCGAACTTAAATACTTTCATTAATTTAGAGTTTAATAATTTTCTTAACTACAGATTTATTAGTTTTATTTTGTTTATCTATAAAAATATGCATAAAATAAACTCCTTGTTGCAGATGTTTCACGGAAACATCAATAAGAGAATAATCATTTATGTTTTCTTGAGATAAAACTATTCGTCCAAAGGAATCATAAAGGCAAACTTTATATATTTTAGATGAAGAAGCAATAGTAATAAAAACCTTTTCCGAACACGGATTGGGAAAAACACTACAATCCAAATCATCATAATTTTGAATAATCTCATTCGGTAAATTTTCCAAATAAGCTTTATAAAAATCGGGGATTCCATACCCCATGAGGGTATCAGGAGTCATATACTGATGTGCCGATTTTCTTATCATTTGCATTATTTCCGGTGCTGAATATTCGGGAAGAGCTTCCCAAAGGCAGGCAGCCAAACCGGCAATCACGGGAGATGCGTAAGATGTACCATGGCCGAGATACACTGTATCATTTTGAGCAAGATATGCCGTGAACCATCCCACAGAAGCTACATCAGGTTTAATCCGACCATCATAGCTTGGTCCCACTGAAGTAAACGGAGCCGGAACAGAATCTTTACTTACAGCGCCAATAGTTAAAATATCTACAGCATCAGCCGGGCGTCCCACATAATGCCAAGTATTGTCGCCTGAATTTCCGGCAGAAACACATACAATAATTCCTTTTGAAGTGGCAATAGTGGCCGCACGTGAAGCGACACTACTCACTCCGTCTGAATTGACATAAGAAAATAAACCGGGGAGATTTTCATAGGTAGTATAACCCAATGAAGAATTAATTACGTCCGCCCCAATGCTATCTGCAATTTCTGCTGCTTCCGCCCAAAAATCCTCCTCTATCCACTGTTCACACCATGGGTTTTCCGAACGAATAAAAAAATAGTCTGCAAGAGGAGCGGAACCAATAAGTTGTCCATCAATGGCTGCCCCCATAATTGAAGTTACGGCTGTCCCATGTGAATTTCCCATAAACACATTATCGACATCCGGCTGTAAATCTCGTGTTCCTAATATTTGGCCATTTTCACGCAATGAAGCTAAATTATCCAAATTATTAAAATTTGTCCACCCGGCATCCAATACGGCAATTAGCATCCCCTCCCCTTTAAAATTAAGGTCATGCAGCAAATCCCCACGATGAATCGCTATTTGCGGATAGCTCATTCCATAATCATAATATAATAAATTAACATCTTCCTTTGAAAAAAGATTCACTTCATTCTTTTGTGGAAAAAGATTATTGTATGATCCAATCGCCACAATTTCATTTACATAAGGAAAAAGAGAAATAGATTCAATCATAGATTCATCAGGACAAAAAATTACAATTGAGTTATTCCATTTAGACTTTGTAAGCAATCTGATATTTGAATTTATCGCCAAAATCTGTTGGATATATATTTCATTTACAGGTAAATCCTCAACAGTAATAGGAATATTAAATCTTATTCTTTTATCGATAGCGCGTTGGGATAAAAATCGTTCCGGTTCATTAACAGAATAGGAAGAATTCTGTTTGTCTGCAAGAAAAATTCTATAACAATCTAAAGAACTTTGGGGAAGTACATCAATCGTGATAAGAAGAATAAATATAAATAAAAATATTCTATTCATTTTTTAATGCAAAATTAATGCAAATGTACATCAAATTTCAAAACTATACTTTTTTTCACCATTTTTTATAAGTAAACATCCGGAATAATGGTGTATATTTGTAAAATCATATTAAGAAATAAAAAGTTTACAAGAACTAATGAAATCCATTAAACAACAAAAACTTGATGTATTATTCCGTTTTTGTAATCAATACGGATTTGAACAAACTGTGGATGAAATAACTATAGGAATTGGGATTTCAAAAAAAACATTTTTTAATCGATATCAAAATCGAGAAGAAATGACTAAAATGATTCAGCAATATTGGCGTGAATTGTTTAAAAGTCGTTTTAAAGCAAAGGAAATTTTATGTAATAATAACGTTGAAATCATACTCCTTTTTATATATGAATTGCAAGTCAGCAACAGAGTAGAGCCTTTTTTCATTAAGCAGGAAATTCTAAGTGAAGCTTATTTGGAACACCTCAAAGAGAATCATTTTATTCCGATGATACGAAAAGTGATTATTGATGGTATTGATAATGAATGTTTTGATGCAGATATTGATATTGATTTATTTTGTCATTACTTTATATACAATATATTTCACTTATACCTCAATCAATTAAATATTGAATTAATAAACTATTTTCTGCAACCTTTATTAACAGAATTAGGGAAAAAACTTTTAGAAGATATTGATTTGGAAAGAATGTTCTCTTTTTCAATTCCCATATTTGATTCTTCTTTTAAGAAATTTCAATAAATAAAAATCTTATAATTTTGCATTTTAAAAAAGAAATCATGACACAACGAATAGAGAAAGATACCATAGGAGAAATTTCGGTATCTGC
>CAZWCI010000088.1:0-7208 GCA_964632815.1 uncultured Lentimicrobiaceae bacterium
ATAATATTGTAAGAGTTAATTTTTCTACTTTTATGTGGAAAATTAACATGAAGTTTTCTCAAAATACTATGATGACACAAATGCATACGAATTCTACTATGAGCACCTGACTCACCTAAGTAATTATCCATTTTAAAACTTTTTAACTCATTGGTCATACTCTCTCTTTTGAATAATAAATTATTAATTCGTAAGACCTTAAGTTAGGGGAAGTTAATGCTGAGTGTCCTTTAAGATTTTGTTCACAATTTTAGGAAGAACATTTCTCCTTTAATCCAATTGTTATACGGTTCTGGGGATGAGAATTACCCTTTAATTAATGTAGTTTTTTTAGGACCGGAGCTATTATTGGAATAGTATAGTGCTGATTTTTTCAATCGCAAATTTATATTTTTTTTTTGATTATGCAACATTTTTTTGATTTTTTTAAAAATAATTTATTTCAATCATCTTTATCTTTTTTGAAATCAGATTGATACGTGAATGAAATTTATAGTTGTTAATAATTTATTATTTTCTTATTTTAGTGCGTTTATTAATTTCTGTTTTTAATAAAAATACTATTTTTTTGTTAAAAATATAGAATATGTTTTTGATGCTTTATTGAATTGTCAATGTCTAAAATTTCAAAATTCTAAAATCATTTTAAATAAGAATAAGAGAATGAATAAAGAATAAAAAAAAATGTAAATTTGCATCTTTAAATCTAAAATAAATTAAAAATATAAATAAATATAAATCAGTATGATAAAAGATAATTTTGAAAAAAGACACATAGGTCCTAATCAGGAAGAAACAAAAAAAATGTTGTCGGTAATTGGAGTTAATTCAATGGAAGAGTTAATTGAGAAGACAATTCCTTCGAAAATCCGTTTAAAGAATCCTCTGCCATTGCCTGACGGAATGCAAGAGGGAGAATATTTATCGATGATGAAATCGCTTATGGCAAAGAATAAAACCTATAAATCATTTATTGGTTTAGGGCATTATAATACCTATACTCCGGCTGTTATTTTGAGAAATATTTTTGAAAATCCGGGTTGGTACACTTCTTATACTCCTTATCAAGCTGAAATTTCACAAGGACGTTTAGAGGCATTGTTGAATTATCAAACCATGGTTTCAAGTCTTACCGGAATGCCCATTGCCAATGCTTCAATGCTTGATGGGGCAACTGCTTCCGGTGAAATGATGTTGATGTTCTATAATAGCAGAAGTAGAGATGCTATTAAAAATAACGTGGTTAAATTTTTTGTTTCGGAAGATCTTTATGAACATACAATAGGGGTTATAAAAACGAATGCAGCACCTCAGGGAATTGAGCTTGTTATAGGCAAAGCGGATCAAGTGGAATTTGATGATTCTTATTTTGGAGCTATTATTCAATATCCTAATGGACATGGCGATATTCACGACTATTCCGCATTTGTAGAAAAAGCAAAAGCGCATCAGATTTTTGTCGGTGTCGAAGCCGATTTACTTTCACTTACGTTATTGGTTCCTCCGGGGGAATGGGGTGCAGATTGTGTTACAGGAACTACACAGCGTTTTGGAATTCCAATGGGTTTTGGAACTGCCGCCGCCGGTTTTTTTGCATGTAAAGAAGATTTTAAAAGACAAATGCCCGGCCGTATTATAGGAATTACCGTGGATGCAGAAGGAAATAAAGCATTTAGAATGGCGTTGCAAACCAGAGAACAACATATCAAAAGAGAACGTGCCACTTCAAACATTTGCACTGCCAGTGCATTAAACGCAATTATGGCCGGATTCTATGGTATGTGGCATGGCTCCGAAGGATTAAAAAACAAGGCCGTTAAAATAAATGTGTTGGCCGGTGTTTTGGCGCAAGAAGCTGAGAAATATGATTATAAACAATACAATCGCTATTTCTTCGATACGCTCTGTTTTGAAGTTCCTAAAGGAATATCAACTAAAGAAGTCCAAAAAACCGCGTTGTCTTATCAGATGAATTTTAAATATTATTGTGATACATGTTTTACAATTTCAATTGATGAAACAACGACACTTAATGATATTAATCAAATCTTGGAAGTATTGGCAAAAGCTGCTGGTAAGACTTTTTCACCATACGTTTGTGTTCCGACGACTGATTTGTCATCGTATATTCCCCCTCAATTAAAAAGAAAAAGCGCTTTTATGCAGCATGATATTTTTAATAAATATCATGCCGAAACAGAAATGATGCGTTACATGAAGAAATTGGAGATTAAAGATCTTTCTCTTAATAGAGCGATGATTCCTCTTGGATCATGTACGATGAAATTAAATGCAGCGGCAGAAATGCTCCCATTAAGTTGGGCAGAGACTTGTGCGGTACATCCTTATGCTCCCACAGATCAAGCTTCCGGTTATTTGGAAATGATTGAAGAAATGAGCCAATGGCTATGTACGATCACCGGTTTTAAGGCAATCTCTTTCCAGCCCAATTCAGGAGCTGCCGGAGAATATGCAGGAATGACCGTGATAAGAAATTATCACCAAAGTAGGGGAGAAGGCCATCGCAATATTTGTCTCATTCCGTCATCGGCTCACGGCACCAATCCTGCATCTGCTGCAAAAGCAGGGAATGTGATTGTAGTCGTAAAATCAACCCCAGAAGGAGAAGTAGATGTTGAGGATTTGAAAGCAAAAGCCGAACAATATAAAGAGAATCTTGCTTGTTTGATGATTACTTATCCATCCACTCATGGAGTTTTTGAAGAAGCAATTCTTGATATCATTAAAATAATTCATGAAAATGGCGGTTTGGTTTACATGGATGGGGCCAATATGAATGCACAAGTGGGACTTACATCACCCGGATATATGGGGGCGGATGTATGCCATTTGAATCTTCACAAAACCTTTGCAATGCCGCATGGTGGCGGTGGCCCGGGGGTTGGTCCTATTGCAGTTGCAGAACATTTAGTTGATTTTCTTCCGAATCACCCTCTTGTTCCGGTCGGTGGTTCTAAAGGCAATCAAGTTGCTTCTTCCCCATACGGAAGTGCATATTTGCTTCCCATTACCTATGCATATATGAAAATGTTAGGTGGCGACGGCTTAAGAGAATCTACAGAATATGCTATTCTTAATGCTAATTACATTAAAGCAAGATTGCAAGGTCATTACAAAATATTGTATACAGGAGCAAATGGAATGTGTGCTCATGAAATGATTCTTGATTGCAATGAATTTGAAAAAAGTGCAGGTGTTCAAGTCGGAGATATTGCGAAGCGATTGATGGATTATGGATTCCATGCTCCAACGGTTGCGTTTCCCGTTCATGGGACTCTGATGGTGGAACCTACCGAAAGTGAACCATTAAGCGAAATAGACCGTTTATGCGATGCTTTAATTTCTATTCGTGAGGAAATTAGAGAAATTGAGGAAGGTAAAGCTGATCGCGTTAATAATGTGATTAAACGTGCTCCTCATACCATGACCGTTGTTTGTGCTGAAGATTGGGATCGTCCTTATAGCAGACAAAAAGCTGCTTTCCCAATGCCGCATGAAGATAAATATTGGCCGACCGTTAGTAAAATTGATGATGCCTTCGGGGATCGAAATTTGGTCTGCTGTATAGGCTAAAAGTCATTAGTTCTTCTAAAAACTTAACTTCGTATTTATTTATCTTTAAATAGATACGAAGTTTTTTTATTTTAAATTAAATATATTCTATAAAAAAATATCTATTATTGCAAAAAGTTATTACCTTTGCGTATCACTTTTTGGGGAATAGAAGATTTTTTGTTAATTCATTATTAATAATAATAAATAAAACAGGAGGAAATGATGAATAATTTACCTGATAATAAAATAATATGTTGTCCCCCATTTAATCCTGAATTATGGCAGGATAAAATGATGGAATGGGAGAATAAAAGATTTGTGAAAACATATGTACGAACTTTGTTTTTTATTCCTTTGAATTTTGGAGGAGTGATGAAAATGTTGGTGAAGAAATTTAAAGATGCAGGGGAGGAGTTGCCGGATATCCTCTGTTTGTCGGAGCATGTATCCAAATGGAAAATGAATATTTATCTTCCCGTAAATAACGAAATCTCTGGGTTGGAAGAGGAGACCTTTTCAGGAAGTTTTTACAGTCGCGTGTATGAGGGGAATTTTAAAGATACCAAAAAATGGTGTTTTGATTTTGAAGAAATATTAAAAGATAAAAATTTGAAGATTACGAACTTATATTTCTGGTATACAACTTGTCCTAAGTGCGCTAAAGAATATGGTAAAAATTATGTTGTGTTGATTGGTAAAGTTGAAAAAGCGTAACATTTGTACAAAATATTCTTTTGAAATAATTTGTAATTAATATTGAATTAATAAAATCAAAAATATGTTAGAGAGTGTTATTCAATTAGATGGAAGCAAATGTAAGGCATGCTATTCTTGTGTAAGAGCATGTCCTGTTAAAGCAATTCATGTCAGGAAGAATAGTGTATTTCCGCATATTGATGAGAGCAGATGTATTATGTGTGGCGTGTGTATCGGTTCTTGTGCATATCATGCGATTTCGTATTTTGACTCAAGGAAAGAAGTAAAGTTGTTGTTAAATTCTCCGGATAAAGTAGCGGCAGTTTGTGCACCTTCCATCGCTGGAGAGTTCAGTGATATTACTGATTACCGGAAATTTGTGAAAATGATTCGTCTGCTCGGGTTTAGCTATGTGAATGAAATGTCTTTCGGAGTTGATATCGTTGCGCGTAAGTATAAAGAATGTACAGAGGATAATTTTAACGGAAAATATTATATCAATTCCACTTGTCCTTCGATTGTGAATTTAGTAGAAAAGTTCTATCCGGAATTGATAGGGAATTTGGTTCCGACAGTTACCCCCGTTGCTGCCACTGCCATAGCGATCCGAAAAATATACGGAGAAAACTTGAAAATTGTTCATATAACTCCCTGTATCGCAGCGAAAAAAGAAGTTGACCGATTGCGTGGATTGGCTCAAGTGAATGCGGTATTGACTTTTCAGGAACTGCGTAAATTGTTTTTTGAATTCAATATTAAAGAGACATTTAGCGAGTTCTCCGATTTTGATGAACCTTTAGGGAATAAAGGAGGGCTCTATGCCATTGCGGAAGGATTTATGGAAGCAACGGGTTTGGAAATCGGACTTCTGAAAGGAAAAACAATTTCGGCAGAAGGAAAAGAAAATGCATTGGCAGCTGTAAAGCAATTTATTGAGCATAATGAAGCAATTAAGCGGAATATGAATCTCTTTTTCTGTCAGGGGTGTATCATGGGGCCCGGAACATCAGAATGCGGAGAGAAATACCTACGTCATGCACTTGTGGTTGATTATACGAAGAAAAGATTGGCGAATTTTGATGAAGAGAAATGGCAAAAAAATATTGAAAAACATTCAAAATATAAAGAACTGACAGCACGCTTCAAAGACCAAAGTTATGAACTACCGCCACCGAGTGATTTTGAATTAAAATTTGCTTTAAATAACATAGTTCAACGTAATAATAACAAGGAAATTAACTGTGGTGCTTGTGGTTTTGAAACTTGTCGTGGATTGGCCAAAGCGATTGCTCAAAATATTGCTATTCCGGAGATGTGTGTGACCTATTCCCAAATCGGAAACCGCGAAGCAACTCATTCAATGAAAAAAACTACCGAAGAGTTGGAAAATGCTCAAAATGAACTCAAAACAACTAAAAAAGTACTTGATGATCTCAAAGACAATCTTATTGCTAAGGATGAAGCACTTTCTATATTGGTACGACGAATTAATAATGGGTTGGTTTTCGCCAATGAAGAGATGAAAGTAGTGGAATCCAATCTCGGGTTTGTTGATCTTCTTGGCGAGGATGTTCAAGATATTCACGAAGTAGTGCCTTATCTAATTGGTGCTGATCTCAAAACCCTATTACCTTCGGTATTGATTACCCAACTTAATTATCTTCTTACGTATAATGAAATAGGAATAAATCGGGATGTTGAAATTGAAGGAAAATTGATCAACGTGGCAATGTTCCAATTAATCCCCAATAAATTAGTCGGAGCTATTTTCCGCAATTTGCATTCTAAGGAAGAGCGTCCCGATGAGATTATTCATCGTGTGAATGAAGTTATTGAAGAAAATTTATTGCAGGTGCAACAAATCGGCTTTATTTTGGGGGAAGGTGCCGCAAAAACCGAAAAAATGTTGAATACAATTATTAAGTCATATAAGTAATTGTCTAACAAAAAATAATTTTTATGTATGATCTTACAGATGAAAAATATCACATAGAAGTAGCACATTTTCAGTACAATCATCAGGATGAAAAAATATGTGGAGATGTCTTTATTTCCAAACGTATTCGAGATGAAAATCGTGTTTTGGCAGTGCTTTCCGATGGAATGGGGCATGGAGTAAAAGCAAATGTTCTAGCGACACTTACTGCAACGATAGCCCTTAATTTATCTCAAGAACATAAAAATGCGACCACCATTGCTGAAATTATCATGAAGGCATTGCCCGTCTGCAGTGAAAGAAATCTTAGTTATGCAACTTATACAATTGTGGATGCCGTTATTGATGATGAAATTGTGAATATCCTCGAATTTGAAAATCCTCAAACGATTATTATGCGTGGGAAGTATATTTATGAGCCAAATCGCGAAAAGGTATTATTGGAAAATGTGAGTGACGATAAACGCGACCAAGATTTACGTGCTTGTAGCTTTATTCCTCAATTGGAAGATAGAATTATTTTTTATTCAGATGGAATTATCCAATCCGGCTTGGGTTTTGGAATGACAACGGGGTGGGGGCGTAATAATTTGATTGAATATGTTCGTAGTTTGATCGAAGCAATGCCGGACATTTCAGGGAGTCTTTTGGCAGAAAAGATAGTCAAAAAAGCTTCTGCAAATGATCTTCATAGTCCCAAGGATGACCTCACTTGCTGCGTTTTCTATTATCGAGAACCAAGAAGAACCATGATATGTACAGGACCTCCCTTTAATATGGAAAAAGATGGTGAATTCGCTCAAAAATTACAAGAATTTCCCGGGAAAAAAATTATTTCAGGAGCAACTACCAGTGAAATTATTGCACGAGAATTGAGACGAACCATTACAGATGAAATGATTGTGGATAGTTCTTTGCCCCCGAGTTCTAAAATGGAAGGAATTGACCTTGTAACAGAAGGCGTTTTAACACTCAATAAAGTGATTAAACTCTTAGAGTC
>CAZWCI010000089.1:0-4654 GCA_964632815.1 uncultured Lentimicrobiaceae bacterium
AATTTTTATACGTTAACTTTTAATTTTTGTTGCCCTAAAAAAGGGAACCATTATACTCTTTAACCTATTAAGCAAAAGTAATGCCAAAAAAATCATCGTTTTTCAACCTTACGACGTTGTAAAAAGATTGAAAACGCTTTGTTAATCGCTAAATAATCACATAAAACAGCGATTTATCTTTAAAATAAAAAAAGAAAATTTTATGATTAAAACGTTAACAATAAGCGTGTTTCAGTCGGCTTAAAAATTGTTGGCCGTATTTGTCCGCATCAATTAACGCTTGATAAACCAAAGTTTCGGTAATTTGTTGTGGCTCATGGTGAATGGAAGAGCTTTGTTCTGAAGATTTTCGGGCCACTTGTTTCAATTTTTCCGGGGTTGGGTTTTCTATTCCGATTTCTGCAAAGGTAATGGGCAGTCCTACGGAGGCACAAAATCCGTAAACTTCGTCCATTTCGTAAGCATTCGTATTATTGAGATGTAATCCGGCAAGGAGGCCGAAGGCTACTTTCTCGCCGTGGTAGAATGAGTGTGTTTCGGGCAAAACCGTCAATCCGTTGTGGATGGCGTGTGCAGTTGCCAAACCACCGCTTTCGAATCCGATTCCACTCAGCAAAATATTGGCTTCAATAATCCGATGCAGCGCAGGACTCATTATTCCGGCTTCGTGGTCAAGTTTTGCCCGGAGGCCGTATTGCAGCAAAGTGTCGTAACAAAGTCGTGCGATAGTTTGTCCCGTTAAAGTGCTTACTCCTCCGCACTCATTTTCAGAAAGAGTATGTTGACAGGAGCGGGCTTCGAACCAAGTGGCGAGCGCATCTCCCATTCCGGCAACCAGAAACCGCAGGGGTGCTTTGGCAATGATGGAGACATCCACCAAGACAACTGCCGGATTTAATTTCTGATAGTGTACTTTTTCGAATTCTCCGTTGAGGGTGTAAGTGACGGCACAACCGCTGCAGGGGGCATCCGTAGCGGCGATAGTGGGCACAATGATGACAGGCACTCCTGCGCGGTCAGAGGCAATTTTTGCGGTATCAATCACTTTTCCACCGCCCATTCCGATGATCACTTCGGCTTTCGTCTCTTCAATTGTTTGGGCAAGTCGGCCCAAAGTTTCCTCACAACATTCACCGTCCAATAAAAAAATTGTGATTTGGGATGAAAGGGGCGCACAAAAGAAATGTTGGGGGATGTGATTCTTTGCACGGGGAGAGGTAACCAACATGGCCTTACTTCCAAATTGTTTGATAATCGTTTCAAGTTCTTGAATTGCATCACATCCTTGTATGTATTTACCGGGAAAAAAAGCGACAAAATTCATATTTTTTAAACTTTAATTATAAAAATACACGATGTCAGAATTGGGAAAATAGCGTGTTATTGGTGAATGCTTGTAGCGTGTTTCCGTTTCAATTCAGTACTTTCCTTCGGAGTGTAAGGAAAGTGAGAATCGTGAAGCGTAATTTTAATAGTTCCGTTTGTATCTTTCAAGTAAACAAAAGAGTATTCCACTTTTACCTCACCACCTCCTTCTGCGGGAGAGAAATAGTAATTTCCCATGGCAATTGCGATATTGTCGTAAATCCGGATTCCTGTATTTTCCCAACGCACGGAACTCCAAGGGTGTAAGGCAAATCCATGGTCTTCAGGGTATAGGGAATCTCCGCCGATAAAATAGGACAAAGCTCCCCGAAAATCCGGACGAAATTGTTGTTCCGAGGCCATGGTGGGTTTGAATAAAACTTGCCCATCCTCATAGCGATACAAATTATTAATGTGCTCCGTTGCAGCAGTTTTATAATCTCCTTTTTCCGAATATATTTTTCCGATACGTACAATTCCTTCCCCCCATGCATGCTGAATATAGGTTATTTCCTGTTCGGAAATTGAGAAAATTGAGTCGTTTTGAGTAGTAATGCCGTCAGGATTGTGCTTAGAGGATGAGCTACACCCATAAAACCCATAGGAAATGATGATGATGAGAAAAAAAATGAATGTTCTTTTTAATAACTTTTTAAAGATAAACTTCATGTGTTATGTGTAAATTGTTATTTCTTTTGAAAAAGAGGGTATTCAGAGAAAATAAAATACGATTTCAACAAGATTAACCGTTGGCAAATATACAAATAAATAGTTAAAATTCAACAGACCTACAATTTTTCTTACAAATTACAGCATCTGATGAGGGGCGGAAAGTGGAAAATAGAATTGTTATCTTGTATTTTATCTTTGTATGACTAATTTTTGTTGTTTTGAATAGGATGGGGTAATAATTTCGATAAGATAGAGACCATTACTGAGCTCTTGAATCAGAATATTTTGATTATTTTCTTTAATAAGTTCTGTTTTAACCAAAGTTCCCGAGGCGTTGTACAAGTTCATCAAGAATGGGAATTCCATCCATTGGGTTGATTCAAACCGAATAATGTTGGATGCAGGATTTGGATATATATTCCAATTAAAATCTATTCCGGGCGTTTCAATTGAAGATATATGATTATCAAAGCTCAGGTTATCTAAATAGAGAATTGAATTTCCATTTGGCCCATCTTCCGGCCCCATTGGCGTCCAACTCATCACAATGATTGTAGCACTATCTGCCGCATCGTATTGATCAATTTCAACAGAAAAAGGTTGCCATATTTCATCGGTAGATGTAATGGTGGTGCTGCTACTTGCAACTTCGGTTCCATTATTAAAAAGAATTATTCTGATGATGGCTTCGTCTCCATTTTCAGGAATAAATTTAACATATCCACACAGGCGTTCCGGATTATTGGTGATTGGAAATGCCGGTTTAAAAGGAAAATCAAAAGCTTTAGTTGCAATGACGCCCCAACCTCCGGAAATTTGTGTGAGCGAAGTATTGGATTCGATACGAATTGCGAAACTTCCAATGTTGTTAGGATAATGGTCGGCAGATTTCGTTACGGAATAAAATGGTCCTGCACACAAAGAATTCATTGTTGCCCAGCCATTCGGATCATCATAACTAACTGTTGAAGTCCAGTTTTCAAAACCGTTATTGGGTATTTGTCCAAAAATATTGCTTAAAATTCCCAAAATGAATACTAAAATAATAGAAGGTGTTTTCATCTTTTTTTGTCAGTGATTATCGTGCTGACGCCGCACTTTTAATTAAACAAATGCAGGGATGTTTTGGTTTTTAGATGATTTTTTGTTTTAATTAGAGCATCTTGGTCATTAAAAATATCAATGCAAGTATATGTTTTTTTTGGAATATAGATACATATTTTAAACATTTTTTCATTCAACTAAATATTCATTTTTAAACTATTTTTGCAACACAATTTTTCTCTGTTTCTAAATGGTTGAATTATGAAATTTGTATCTTTTCTCAAGAGCTTTTTGTCTGAAAAAAAATGGCGAAGTTGGCGGATAACATCGCTGATTTTTTTCATTTTCTTTTTTATTTTACTTATCATGTATCTGTTGATGCCTGTCATGGTAAAATTGGTTTTAAAACATAAAATAGAACAGGTCGAAACGGAGCGACATATTTCTATAGAAATGAAGGATTGGGAGATTAAAGCCACTCATTTTCTTCATTATGAATTAAAAGCATCGCACATCAACATCATCCAACAAGATTGTCCGGACTATTTTTTGAAAGTTAAGAATCTGGATTTCGAATTTCGTCCAAAATGGCAATGGCCAATTGATCTTGCCGTTACAAGCATGGAGGTGGATACGATGAGGGTTCAGTTTATTGAACGTGAAGATTATTCTAATTTTTCCTTTTTAAGGAACAAACAAGCGGATTCAAAAGACTCAACATCGTCGAAAACTGATTATGGTCAGAAGCTCGTACGATATATGCGTACTCTTACGGGTTATATTCCGGAACATTTGATGAATCAATATACTTCAATTTATACTGAATTTGATTCAGTTTTGGTGAGTTATAATATTGATTCATTGCAAGTTTTAGATGGTCTTTTATTTGGACAGTTGAAAATATTGACTTCTGACGCAACGCATGATTGGGAAATTGCCGGCAGAGTAAATGCGGAACGTCAAGATTATTACGGATTATTGACATTGCAAGATTCCAATCAACAGCGTGGAGAATTGCCATTTTTGAGTAAAATGGTGAAAATTTCAACTTCATTTCAACAACTTTCTTTTGGATTACATATTCAAGAAGATCAATCAGGACTGCTTGCTTTTTCGTTCAAAGGAAAGGTGAATCAATGGGCATTGTACCACCCGAAACTATCCGATGAGGTGATTACGGCTGATTCAGCTTCTTTTTTGTTACGGGCAAAAATATCCGATCAAACGATTGAAATTGATTCTTCTTCAGTATTGGTATGGGAAACTCTTTCTGTAAATCCCTATTTGTTTTACGACAACAAAGGAAAAGGACGGTTGAAATTTGAAATTAAACAACCTTCTATGGATGCAGCTAAAATGAAAAATTCTCTTCCTGAACAAGTTTTTTCTGTATTGCCCCATTTGAATTTGGAAGGAAAACTCTCCTTTTTTCTTACTTTTGATTGTGATTTTGAACAAGTAGATTCATTGAAATTTGATTTTGGAATACGAAGTTCAAATTTGAGAATTTCCCCCGAAACAGTGGGCTATCTCAGACAATTTAATATTCCATTTTCATACACGGCATACGATA
>CAZWCI010000089.1:4754-7152 GCA_964632815.1 uncultured Lentimicrobiaceae bacterium
AAGTCGCCGCGAAGAAATCACTTTCCTTGCTCGACGTCTCTCTGATAAAAAGATGATCTCTCCGGAAGAGTTTGCCTCTTTTAATCCCAATTTTATAACTAAAATTTCGGAAGATAAAATATTGAAATTCGGACTTAAATGTAATTGTTTGGAAAAAGAACAATCTATTTCTCTCAAAAATTAAATTGGTCTTTGAAAAAAAAGTATATTTGACATACAAATTAAAATAGAAATGCTTGATTTTAATAAATTGATAATGAGTTAAATATATATTATTGATTTGTTTTTTACAAGCCTTTTTTAAAAAATTGGAATAACATTTACCCCTAAGTGAGGTTTCATGGAAAATAAACAACTAGTCCAATCTGAGATTCGAAAACTTACCGATGAATTGAATCGTCACAATTACAATTACTATATTTTGGATCAACCCACCATTAGTGATTTTGATTTTGATATGATGTTGGAACGGTTGGCCGCATTGGAAAAAGAGTATCCAGATTTGGCACTTCCCGATAGTCCGACGCAGCGAGTTGGAGGAACAATTACCAAGCAATTCAATAGTGTGGCGCATATTTATCCCATGCTTTCGTTGGGAAATACCTATTCGGAAGGGGAGGTTCGTGACTTTGATCAACGCGTGAAAGGATTGGTTCATGAGGATGTGGAGTATGTTTGTGAATTAAAGTACGATGGAGTTGCCATTAGTTTGATATATGAAAACGGAATTTTGATTCGCAGTGTTACCCGAGGTGATGGGATGAAAGGGGATGAAGTTACGGCCAATGTAAAGACGATTAAATCCATTCCCTTAAAACTTCGTGGGGACTATCCTCCATTTATTGAAGTACGAGGAGAAATCATATTGCCGCACCGACAATTTGAAAAGATGAATCAGGAAAGGGAAGATATAGGAGAAGCACCGTTTGCCAATCCTCGGAATGCGGCGTCAGGGACATTGAAATTGCAAGACTCAAGCGAGGTTGCTCATCGCGGACTTGATTGCAGATTATATTATGTGTTGGGAGAGAATCTACCTGAAGATAATCACTATGCCCGAATCTTGAGATTGAAGGAGTGGGGCTTTAAAATACCGGAAGTCATTGAAAAGGTCTCCGGAATTAATCAGGTAATCAATTTTATACAACAATGGGATACTGAGCGGAAAACATTGCCTTATGATATTGATGGAATTGTGATAAAGGTTAATTCTTATGCACAACAGCTGCAAATCGGTTCTACGGCGAAAAATCCCCGTTGGGCAATGGCCTATAAGTTTAAAGCCGAAAAAGTGGCCTCGCAATTGCTAAGTGTTGATTATCAGGTTGGAAGAACAGGTGTGGTTACTCCCGTAGCTAATTTATCTCCGGTGTTGCTTGCCGGAACGGTGGTTAAAAGAGCATCATTACATAATGCCGATGTGATGAATGAATTGGATATTCATGAAAATGATTTTCTTTTTGTTGAAAAAGGAGGGGAAATTATTCCAAAGATTGTAGGGGTGGATATTGAACGACGTTCTCCCAAAAATGCAAAACTTTTATTTATAAGCCATTGTCCTGAATGTGAGACTCCCTTGGTTCGGCAAGAAGGCGAAGCTGCTTACTTTTGCCCTAATGAGTTGCATTGTCCTCCGCAGATTAAAGGGAAGTTGGAACATTTTATTTCAAGAAAAGCAATGAATATCGATTCTTTGGGTGAAGGAAAAGTCGAAATTCTTTTTGATAATGGGCTGGTACGAAATATCTCCGATTTTTATCAATTGGCTTATTATCAATTGCTTGGTTTGGAGAAAAGATTTCCTGAAACGGAAAATCAAAAGGAGCGTATTTTGAGTTTTCGGGAGAAAACGGTTGAAAATATATTGGCAGGAATAGAACAGTCTCGGCAAGTGCCTTTTGAACGGGTTCTTTTTGCTTTGGGAATTCGTTATGTGGGTGAAACTACGGCTAAGAAATTGGCGCGTTATTTCAAAACGATTGATGCCCTTTCCGGAGCATCGAAAGAGGAGCTGCTCCAAGTGGAAGATGTAGGAGAACGGATTGCAGAAAGTATTGTTGCTTATTTTAACAAGGCAGAGAATTTGGAAATTCTGATCGCATTGAAAAACGCGGGACTTCAATTTGAAGTTTCAACTCAATTGCAACATTCATCATCATCACTTTTATTGGGAAAAACGATTGTGGTAAGCGGACTATTTTCGGTTCCCAGAGATGTACTGAAAGAAAAAATTGAACAATACGGAGGGAAAAACACATCATCTATTTCCAAGAATACCGATTTTGTGTTGGCCGGAGATCAAATGGGGCCTGAAAAAAGAAAAAAAGCAGAAAAGCTAGGGGTTCCGATAATTTCGGAAGCTGATTTTTGGAAAATGATCGAAGAGTAAAATCGAGAT
>CAZWCI010000090.1:0-7085 GCA_964632815.1 uncultured Lentimicrobiaceae bacterium
ACCGGCTGCGGACTTGGAGCCGGAGACCGACGGCGAAGCCGGCACGCCCTGATAAAGAGTATGATTATCAAGAAAAATTAAGGGAAAATTCTGTTTTGACTCGCAAAATTAGGATTTCTGCAAGCGGATGAAGATGAATAGCAAGACGGTGAATCCCCAAAGGGAAGAACCTCCGTAACTGAGGAATGGCAGCGGAATTCCGATAATCGGAACCAGTCCGATGGTCATGCCAATATTGATGATAAAGTGGAAAAATATGATGGAGGCGACACCATAGCCGTAGTATCGCACAAAGGGGTTTCGGTGTCGTTCGGCGAGAAAAAGAATTCGATAGATGAGGAAGGAGAAGAGCAGTAAGATGGTTATGCTGCCGAGAAATCCGAACTCTTCGCCGATGGAGCAGAAGATGAAGTCGGTGCTCTGTTCCGGGACAAAATTCAATTTGGTTTGTGTTCCTTTGAGGTAGCCTTTTCCCCAGAAGCCGCCAGAGCCAATGGCGATTTTGGATTGGTTGAGGTTGAAATCGGCACCTTGCGGGTCAGAAGTTTGTCCTAACATGGTGCTGATTCTCATTTTTTGATGGGGCTGTAAGATTTTTTCGTACATCAGATTGGCGGAGAAGATGAAGATGACGGCGGAAACGTAAATGATGCCGTTGCGGATGAGTTTCTTTTTGAATTTTCTTTGGATAATCCAAAAGATAATGAAAATTGTTGTTACGATGGCTAAGGCATAGAGTTCGTTGAGACAGAAGGAGAGTATGAAGAGCACTACCGCAGCTGCACCGACAAGGAGTATATTGCCGCTCATCCCTTCGCGGTAGAAAAGTAGGATGAAAGAGAAGAAAACAAGGGCGGATCCGGTGTCTTTTTGGGCAATGATGATGACGATAGGAATGAGAATAAAGAAGAAAGCAATGAGCCATAAGTACCGTTTTTGGAACTTGGTTTTTCCTTCATTGAACAGTTTGGCGAGCGCAAGTGCGGTGGCGAATTTGGCAAATTCGGTGGGCTGAATGCTGTAGCTGCCGATTTTTATCCATGCTTTCGCTCCGGCAATTTCGGTGCCGACGAAAAGGACGACAATCATTAGTAAAATGGCTGTAATGTAGATATAATAAGCTAAGTGCTGAAAGATCCGACTATCTAATATCAAAATCACAATGGCCAAAATGATGGAAGTGGCAATCCAGATGATTTGTTTCCCGTAGAGTGTCTGAAGATTGAAGATATTGACCGATTCACTATTAGGTATGTGCGAGGAGGAGAAAATGGCTAACCATCCGATCAGCATTAAAATAATGTAGATGCTGACCAGTTGGACATCAAATCCTTTTGATATGGAATTAGCATTATCTCTATACATAATCAAGGAGTGGGGGCATTAAGTTTATCTTCTAATTCTTTTTTCTTTGCGTCGTCTTTGAGGTAGTATTCGACAATAGTACTGGCAATAGGAGCTGCAACAGCGCCTCCGCCTCCGGCATTTTCCACCAAGACAAAAATGGCAATTTTCGGTTCGTCTAAGGGCGCAAATCCGGCAAATACGGCGTGGTCCATTCCGTGTGGATTTTGAGCGGTTCCGGTTTTGCCGGCCATGGGGATTCCCTCAATTTTGGAACGTCTCGCCGTACCGGCTACCATTACTTGCTCCATTCCTTTAATCACCGGTTCAAAATATCGGGCATCAATACCGCAATAATATTTCTCAAGATAACGGTCATTCGGGGTTGATTTTTTCCCGATTGCCTTAATGACGTGGGGTTTTATATAATATCCCCTGTTGGCGATAACGGCCATTAAATTGGCCATCTGAATGGGGGTAGTGGCCACTTCACCCTGTCCGATTCCCATCGAAATGACAGTATTGGCATTCCAATGTTTTCGATACTGCTTATCGAAGTACTCTACACTCGGAATAATCCCTTTGGTTTCGTAAGGGAGGTCGCTTTCAAATTTCCGGCCAAATCCCAAATCATTGATATAGTTTTTCCATGCCTGATAGCCTTCTTGAATGGTGCTATATTTATTTCGGTTGGAGAGGATACTATAGAATATTCTGCAGAAATAGTTGTTGCAAGAGACTTGAATGGCAGAAATAAGGTCAACGGTTCCGGTGTGGTAGCATTTGACGGTCAGTCCGCCGACTTTATAGCCATGTGGACAAAAATAGGAGGTAGAAGGGTTAATGACACCTTCTTGGAGAGCAATAAGTGCGTTGGCCAATTTGAACGTGGATCCGGGTGGATACATGGCCATCAATGCTCTGTTGAAAAGAGGGTTGTTTTTCTTGTCGTTGAGCAATATTTTATAGTTATTTCCTCGCGATTTGCCGACCAAAAGGTTAGGGTCGTAGCCGGGGCTGGAGACGATACATAAGATCTCTCCGGTTGCCGGCTCGATGGCGACAATACTGCCGCTTCGGTTTTGCAATAATTTTTCTGCATAGATTTGTAGACGCATGTCGAGGGAACTCCATAAATCGGTTCCTGCTTTCGCAACCTTATCATATTGTCCGTCATCATAACTTCCACGTTCGCGGTTGTGTACATCTACAAGGACAACACGTTTTCCTTTAACGCCTCTCAATTCGGGCTCGTAGGCTTTTTCGATGCCGCTGATACCGATATAATCTCCGAGCTGATAATAGGAGTCGTTTTCCAATATTTTATCATTAACTTCTCCTACATAGCCGAGAATATGTGCTGCAATAGGAAAAGGGTAGGAGCGCAGAGTTCGATTCTGAACGAAAAATCCTGGAAATTTATGCAGTTTTTCTTGTACATACCCGTAATCTTCCTTGGACATCTGTTGTTCAAAAATAGAGGGAATTAACTTGGAGTACTTCTCGGCTTTTGCAATACGTTCCAAAAGCACCTCCTTGGGAATATCCAATATGCGACAAAGGTCGGTAGTATCAAATTGACGTAATTCATTGGGCACAATCATCAAGTCGTAGGCCGCTTCGTTGTAAACCAAAAGCGAATCGTTGCGGTCGTAAATCAGTCCGCGTTCCGGGTGTTCGGTGATTTGACGCAGGGCGTTGCGCTCCGCATACACTTTGTATGAGTCATCAATTACTTGAAGATGGAAAAGCCGGATCAGATATATAAATACCAATATACCTAAAATAGCAAGAATCAGATAGTATCTTTGTTGTACTTGTTGGTTCATTATTTTTCTCTGTGGCTAAGCCGGATAATCCAATCTTGTAAAATCTCTGCAGTGGTCTCTGAAATGTTTGTAAGATTTCTAAGATTATTAAGGGCATTGTCAACATACTGACTAATGAGTTCTTCGGTTTTTTCTTTGATATTTAGCTCTTCATATAATTGCTTTACTGCGTTGAATTTGCGTTCAAAATTATCTTCTGCTGTAGAGAACCAGTTGCGGAGTTTTTCCAATTGCTCCGGTGATGCATCTTCCATAGCCCGTAGCAACAGGTAGGTTTTTTTATTTTCTTTGATATCTCCTCCATTGATTTTGCCAAACAGATGGTCATCGGCATAGACATCCAACAGGTCGTCTTTCAACTGAAAGGCTATTCCCATATTAATACCGAGGTCATATATCAATTCTTGATTTCTTTCGGAAGTTTCAGCTAGAATGGCTCCTGCTTTAAGACACCCAGCCAACATGACCGCAGTTTTTAACCGTATCATGCTTAAATAATCAGAAATAGTTACGGAATCACTATTTTCAAAGTCAAGATCGTATTGTTGTCCTTCGCAAATCTCAATAGATGTTTGCGATAAAAGCAACGAAATGTCCAATACGATATCTTTTTTACAAGGTGTTTTGAGGATGGTTTGCAAGGCAAGAGTAGCGAGAGCATCTCCCGAAAGGATGGCAATATTGGTATTCCATTTTTTATATACTGTCGGTTTCCCTCTCCGGAGCGGTGCTTTATCCATAATATCGTCATGGATAAGGGTGAAGTTGTGTAGTAATTCAAAAGCTGCAGCCGGATAAAGTGCATGTTCCGTATTTCCGTTGAAAAGTTTCGTTGCAAGATATACCATTTGCGGACGTAGTCTTTTTCCCTGTTGCGATAAAATGTATTCAATAGGAATATAAAGATTCACGGGTTCTTTGTCTGCCGTGATGTTTTTTAAAAATGTATTTAGCTGTTCCAAATTGTTTGTATTGAAAGTTGTGTTTATTCTGCTGCTTCGTTATAAGTTGCAAAAATAAGAAAAAAACTTGGAAAATTTATCGTTGATGCATAACAATGATAAACTTCTTATTTTCATTGTAAAATAAGGAAAATATTGATTGTGAATATTTTAAGAAAATCTGTTTATCTGTTTATTTAGTATAAACGCTCTTCTTGTTGGAATGGTATCCCTAATGTTAGGGATGACCTGTACAAATTTTCCTTTAAATAAGCGATTGTATAGGAAATAGATGCATCGTAATTTTGCAACCGAAATCTTGAGTTAAAATAATCAAAAAAAGAGTATGAGTTGTTTATATCGCATGATGTTTTCTAAAAACACAAAATCTTTTCGAATAGACTACCATTTAAAGAAGTATAGTGCCATTTATCGAAAAATGGTGATTTGGCATTTTGCTTCTTCTTATTTTTGGCATATAATTTTATTATAAATCTAAATAAAAAATCTAAAAATGAAGAAAGTTATCTTAAGTTTAATGCTAATTTTATTTGCATCAACATTATCTTTATGGGCGCAAAAGAAAAGTGATGCACACATTACGGGACATGTTTTGCATGCCGTTACGCAAGAGCACTTGCCTTACATCAATATTGTGTTGGAAGGAACAACCATCAGTACGGTAACGGATGCTTCTGGCCATTATGTATTACGAAATTTGCCTGTTGGGGAGGCGGTAGTTCGCGTTTTTTCAATGGGCTATGCAACTCAAACGAAAGAAATAGCTCTGAAAGCGGGTGAAACCATTGAATTAAACTTTTTATTGGAAGAAGATGTAATTATGTTGGATAATGTAGTTATATCGGCCAATAAGAATGAAACCGACCGAAAACATGCGCCGACAATTGTGAATGTAATTTCCCCTAAAGTATTTGATCAGACACAAGCATCATGTTTGGCCGACGGATTAAGTTTTCAGCCCGGATTGAGACTAGAGAGTAATTGCCAGAATTGTGGGTTTCAGCAAGTGCGCATCAATGGCTTGGAAGGGACCTATTCGCAAATTTTGATTGATAGTCGTGCGGTGACGAGTGCGTTGGCGGGAGTGTATGGATTAGAGCAAATCCCGGTGAATATGATTGAGCGGGTGGAGGTTGTGCGCGGGGGAGGATCTGCCATTTTTGGTTCCAATGCCGTCGCCGGAACCATTAATATTATTACCAAAGAACCACTTTTAAATAGTGTTTCTATTTCAAATACTACCGGATTAATCGGATTAAAAACAATAGATAATATTACCAATTTGAATGCAACCGTGGTTTCGGCTAATAATAAAGCCGGGCTTACTCTTTTTGGCTCCGCAAGACAAAGAGGGGCTTATGATGCCAATGAGGACGGCTTTTCGGAAATAGGAAAAGTGAATGCAAAAAGTATCGGCTTTCGTGGCTATCTCCGGACTTCAAATATCTCAAAATTATCCCTTGAATATCATTTGATTAATGAATTTCGCAGAGGAGGAAATAAATTTGATTTGTTGCCCCACGAAACGGATATTACCGAACAAACCGAGCACGATATTCATTCAGGGTCAGTAAAATATGACATTTATTTAAAGGGAACTAAGCACGCATTACAGGTATATTCATCCTTTCAACATATTGCGAGAGACAGCTATTACGGGGCGGGAAAAGATCCCAATGCATACGGAAACACTACTGATCTTGCTTCTGTCTCAGGAGTTCAGTATGTGTTGAATATGAACAAGTTCCTCTTTCTGCCCGCAACCCTTACCACAGGTGTTGAATATAATTATAATATATTGAAAGATAATATGATAGGCTATGGGCGCAAATTGGAACAAACGATTTCAATCTATAGTGCATTCTTACAAAATGAATGGAAAAATAAGAATTGGACCATTCTCTTGGGGGCGCGGTTGGATGCACATAATCTGATTAAAAATCCAATTGTGAGTCCTCGGGCCAATATCCGGTATTCTCCCATTGAGGGCTTGGCATTGCGTCTGGGCTATGCTTCCGGATTCAGGGCTCCGCAAGCTTTTGATGAAGACCTTCACATAACTGCAGTAGGCGGCGAAGTAACTTTTATTGAGCTGGATCCGGAATTGCAGGTGGAACGCTCCAATAGTCTTAATTTTTCAGTAGAGTGGAGTAAAAAATGGACACAAACGGCCGTTTCATTCTTGGCAGAAGGGTTTTATACCGACCTGAATCATGTCTTTATCCTTGAGGAAAACGGTCATGACGATTCAGGTAATTTAAGACTATTAAGAACCAATGGCTCAGGAGCTGTGGTGGCCGGAATCAACTTAGAGGGCAGAATCATACCAATCAAAGCATTGGAAATACAAATGGGCTTTACTTGGCAGCAGAGTTTATATAAAAAACCAGAAGTATGGAGCCCCGAGGTGCCCGCACAACGCAAGATGTTCCGCTCCCCCGATACCTATGGTTTTGTGACCGCACTCTATTCGCCGCTGAAGAATTTGGATCTTTCCTTATCAGCTGTTTATACAGGCAAAATGCTTCTCCAACACTTTGCAGGCTATGTCCCAACAGACAGAGAAGAGACTTCTCCTGCCTTTTTTGATATGGGATTTAAAGTTGCTTACGATATTAAAATGAAAGAAAATATTATGTTGCAAATTAATGGAGGAATAAAGAATATTTTTAATAGTTATCAACGAGATTTCGATCAAGGAGAATTCAGAGACGCCGGATATATTTACGGACCCACGTTGCCCAGAAGTGTTTATCTTGGCGTAAAGTTTAGTATTTGAACGGAAAATGAAATGATTGGATGCGTTTTTTGGAGAAGATATTTCAATAATTAGGAAAACTATTTTCGATCTTTCTGATTATTTCTCACGATTCTCTTTTTCTTTAACCTACAAATTAAAAAATCACTATTGTCCGATAAAAATTAAAAACAATTTATTTTTTATCGTATA
>CAZWCI010000091.1:0-5428 GCA_964632815.1 uncultured Lentimicrobiaceae bacterium
CATGCAACTTTTGCATTGATGCGCGAAAGTAGTCGGTTTTGAGTCGTTCGGGAGAAAGATAAAGAAACTTAAAATCGGGATCGAATACTGCATTATTGAGCAAAAGTTCCATCTCGCGTCCGGAAATACCCGAATAGATTGCCCCAGCTTTGATACCCCGTTTCTTTAAATTTTCCACTTGATCTTTCATGAGTGCAATCAAGGGCGAAATCACCAGACAGAGTCCCTCTTTGGCCAAAGCCGGTACTTGGAAACAAATAGACTTTCCTCCTCCGGTAGGCAACAGCGCTAGCGTATCGCGGTTTTGCATCACCGAAAGAATGATCTCCTCTTGAAGAGGACGAAAACGATCATAGCCCCAATATTCCTTCAGAATATGGTGTATTTCTTGTCGGTAATTGTGGCAATCGGTTTCCGGAAGAGCCATATCGGATTAGTTATCCTTCGCAGCGGAATCTGCCGCTTCAATAATGTCAATAAATTCACTACTTTTCAAAGAAGCGCCGCCAATCAATCCTCCGTCAACATCTTCTTGCATAAAGAGTGACAATGCATTTTGAGCATTGCAACTGCCTCCGTACAAAATGTAGCAGTTATAGGCCATTTCGCTGCCATATTTTTTTTCAATTAAAGAGCGAATATAGGCGTGCATCTCTTGTGCTTGTTCGGGAGTGGCCGTTTCCCCGGTCCCAATTGCCCAAACAGGTTCATAGGCAATTACAACATGTTCAAACATCTCTTTCCCTAAGTGAAATAAACCCTCTTTAATTTGTTTTTCCACTACTTCAAAGTGATGACCGCTTTTTCGTTCTTCCAAAGTTTCTCCGCAGCAGACAACCGGAATGATATTTTGTTTCAGCAGTTGATTCACTTTTTGGGCAACCATTTCGTTGGTTTCGTTAAAATATTTTCGTCTTTCCGAGTGCCCCACAATACAAAATTCAACTTCTAACGAAGCCAGCATTGAAGCCGATACTTCTCCCGTATAGGCGCCATTTTCATAAGTACTGCAATTTTGAGCACCTGCGTAAAAGCTGTAATCCTCAACCAAATCGGTGGTCAATTCCAAATAGACAAAAGGAGGGCATATCACGACCTCCGTATTTGTGTGAAACTCGCTCAAAGTGTCTCCTATTTCAATAAGAACATCATTTGCTTCTTCAAAAGAGAGATTCATTTTCCAGTTTCCAATTACCAATTTATTTTTCATATTGATCCATTTAATGTATTTATGAATAAAAATTCCATTTCAAATAAACTCGAGAGCGACTATTCACTCCGACTGCAAATGTACATCAAATTTTGAATGCTTCGGGAAGAAAGTATAAAGAAATATAACGAAAAAGTGAGCGGCTCTTAAATTTTGAAGAATGAATAAAATTTTTTTCTAAAAAATATTTTATTTGCATATTTTATAGTAACTTTGCACGTGAAATAAATATGAAAAATATCATGCTGGTTATATTATAGTTTTGAAAAGAAAATCGGAAGAAAATATTGAAGCTGCAAGATATTTAATTGAGGGAGGTAAACAATTTTATGCTTCATCTGTTCATTGTTCGTATTATTCTTGTTTGCAGTTTATTAAACATATATTGAATAATAATTGTGGCATAAAATACAGCTCTCAGGATAAAGAAGGAAAAAAATATCATAATGGAGGCTCACACAACTATTTGTTTCATGAATTAAGAATTCAGTCAGAATCAAAAGGAATTTCTGCTCAAATTATAAAAAAGACAGATGAAGATTTAAAAACCTTGAAACTTAATAGAAAAAAAGCTGATTATACGATGAAGAACATAGGTGAGTGTTGTGCACAAAAATCTTATAATTTGTCAATATCTATTAGTAGGCAATTAAAAGAACAATATAAAATAAAATAAATTATGGAACCAAAATATTTTATTATAAATTGGATTAATATGATCTTTCACAAATTTAAAGACGTTCATTTTAAGTATGCTTATGATGAAATGTCTAATTATCATATTATTGAAGTATCTCCTGAAACATTTGAGCAAAGTAAAAAATTCGCAGAGTTATATTTAGATTTTAATGATACATTTTTTAAAAATTTTCCTGAAGAAGATATTCTTATATCTGCGCCAAGTGAAGATAATGATATGACAAATTTAATTTATGAACGTTGTGGATTTGCTCCATTTGATAATTACGAATTTCAAAAGGATATTGAAGAATATGAATATAATTTCTATAATTATTCATCTGAAATGAAGGATAGTTCTTATTCGCAAATAAATGCAGCATAATGGAAGCAATAGCCCAATTCCGTTTTTTAAAATATGAAATACTTAATGCAAGTATTGAAATTGATGAACCTGGAAAAATTAGTCCTAAATTAGAAGTTGAATTTAACAACGTAAAGGATCTTTCAAAAGAAGAATTATTTATTCTTGGAATAGAAATTCTAATCAAAGATGAAACAGGAAATTTGAAAATTAAAGTTTTTGCTAAAGGATATTTTAAATTCATGAATGATTGTCCTGAAAATAGGAAAGATGATTTTATGAATATTAATGCTCCTGCTATTTTATTTCCATATATAAGGGCCTATATATCCACATTAACGGCACTTTCTGGAATTAACCCCATTATTTTACCAACCTTGAATTTATCCGAAAGGAAGACAAAGTTAAAGTAATAACTTTCTCAATATTATAATTTTCTTTTGGGCGTGCCGGCTTTGCCGTCGGTCTCCGGCTCCAAGTCCGCAGCCGGTAGTCGTGTGTCCGCAAAGCCACAAAAAGAGCTTCCTCCGGTCGCTTTTTTGTGGCAGCGTCCACATCGCCTCCCGTCTTTGCGGGCTTTCCGCCTACGTCCTCACGCAGGGGATGGCAAGAGTATTCGTTTTAAATGAACGAATATTCGTTTTTATCCATTGATAAAATTAAAATGATTGCGCATTAAAATCATTTCGTGGTGGTATTTTATAAAAAATTAAAACTTAATATAATTATTTATAAGATTGTTATTTTTTATTATTTTTGCACAAAATGAGGCTTATTATTATATATGTAAATAATGTCAAAAGATACTTGAAGAAAGGAAGCGGTTATATTGAAAAAAAATGCTTATAATTTTAAAGAGCTAACTGATCAAGAGCTTATTTCGTTGTTACTTGCCGGTGATGCCTCCGCAATTGTCTATTTCTTTTATCAAAAATATCTTGCTGCTTTTCGTTATCATATTTATAAAATTTTTCCATATTCCGTTGAAGTTAATGATCTTATTGATGAGTTTTATTTATATCTTTTTGAAAATAACTGGAAACGATTGAGGACGTATAACCCGGATGAATCATCGTTAAATACTTGGATTTCGGTCGTGGCGTATCGTTTTTTTAAAAATTATAAGTTTCGCATGATAGATTCAAACGGTCTTATCTCTATACAAGAAGAGTGGGATGAAAGTGCAAAAACATGGACTCGGGATTGTGATAATGAGATAAAAATGGATGTTGCTAAGGCGATTGAGCAAATTAAAAATGTTAGAGATAGGAAGATTGTAGAATTACTTATTTATGATCATCTCTCGCCTCAAGATATTGCAAAGGAATATAATCTTGCCGTGGATTATGTTTATACCATTAAAAATAGGACACTTAAACTTTTGCGGCTTCAATTAAATGATTATTTTTAAAATAATGTTACCATGAATATAATTAGCGATGAACTTCTGTCTAAGTTCCTGGAAGGCAAAACGACTGAAGAGGAGAACGAAAAGATATCGGCTTATTGTGATGCCCATGGAGAAACTATTGAAGAATTGCTTATTATGAGACAAGCAGCTACTATGGCGGATAAACAGAGCGATTATACGATAGACGAGGATAAAGCGCTTCATTTTGTAGAACAAACTTTGCAAACTCATTCCCGAAAAAAACGAGTTTCATTAGCTGTATGGATTTCAGTTGCGGCTGCCATGGCGATTCTGATTATAGTAAGTGCTTTTCTTTTCTTTTCCAATGAAAATGTCCCTTTGATGGCAGATAAAACGCAGCCTTCCCAAATAGTTGTAGGAGATAGTACAGATGAATTTGATACTACAAAGACAGAAACTTCTGTTAAGCAATCATCCCACACTGATGAAAAAGAATTATGGTCAGAAGAACCACAACTTTCGGATAATAACTTGCCCGCGGAGCGTGGAGAACCACTTCATGTTGAAGTTTTAGAAAAGTCGACCGCTACCACACAATCTGCGGCAAATAATTTTACAATGTTGAAACCGAGTAAAACGCCCTATCGCATTATCTGTAAAAATTTGGATAAGTCGTTCGTGTTTCAATGGGAGACTGTCAATGCAAAAAAAATAGAATTTATTCTGATGAATGATCAACACAAAGTAATTGTCGAAAAAAAAGAACTCAATCTTAATTCCTTTTCTTTGATGTTTCGTGATGTGGCTGTCTATTCTGTTTTATATTGGAAAGTGAAAATTGTGTTTGAAGATAATACCACTACACAAAAAACAGGGAGAATTGATATCCAATATGAATTGTAAAATTGGAATTATGCGGTTAATGTTTGAATCAGGGTTTTTTTGATATACTTTTGAAAATTGAATTGAAATAAAGGAATAAAAAGAAGTTAAATATTAGTTGATAATAGAAATAGATTTAATATGAAAAAAACTGTTATTATATGTTGTTTGTTGTCCGTATTCGTTTGTGGTTGGGCACAGAAACCGAAAACGGTAACCGTGCAAGCTCAGGGAACTGAATATATTTTTGACAATATAACACCGGAACAGGCCATCGACAGAGCACTTTCCAAAGCGAAAATTGAGGCGTTGAAAAAAGCCAATGTCCCTGAAAATGTTTATAGCGTAACTTTGATTAATGTGGGCAATTCAGACAATGAATTTAGTGAGATTTCTTCTGAATTGGGAAGAATTTCTATCGACGGATTGGTGCTTGTTAAGAAACAAACAGTTTCTAAACAGGTTAAAGAGGACAACAAAACAATAGAAGTAACGGTGGATATTGTAGCCGAAGTGGTAGTCGAAAAGCAAAAAATAGATAAGACGTTTACCCTTAAAATTGAAGGGATGAATAAGACGACCTATCGCGAAAACGAGAAACTTACTTTTACGGTTTTACCTTATCAAAATTGCTATCTGCGTGTTTTCTGGCTGAATCATTCACTAAAGGGAACCGGCGACCTGCTTTTTCCCTACGAACACGTAAATAAAGATGAAAAGTTTTTTGCCAATCAATCTTATTCTTTTCCTTTGAGTGATCCGCATTATTTGATAGGCGAAGAATTTGAATATATTATGTTGAAAGAAAATCAGGAACCTTATGAAAAAGTTATTCTGCTGATTGTTGCTTTGAAAGAAAAAATTCCTTTTAATCAAGAGGTTACTTACGATAATGTTATCAAATGGTTATTTTCGATTGATA
>CAZWCI010000091.1:5528-7074 GCA_964632815.1 uncultured Lentimicrobiaceae bacterium
TTTAATCAAGAGGTTACTTACGATAATGTTATCAAATGGTTATTTTCGATTGATAAAAGTGAACGATGTGAATTTTGGTATCCTGTGATGATTGTAAAATAATTATTTTTTGTGATAGATTTTGATATTTTCATTCCTATATACAAACATATAATATAAATCAAAACAAATACAATTATGAATTTAATGAAACAAATCTTAGGTATTGCCCTAATGGCAGTGATGATGTTAAGCGTTAATCCGGTGGTTGCTCAAACGACAAAAGCAGAGAAAAAAGAACAAAAGCAACAGAAAAAAGAGCAAGAAAAAACAAAGAAGAATCTTTTTGACAAACCGGAAAAAATGGCTCGTAAAGAGGCTAAGAAATTGACAAAAGAAGGCTGGAAAACCATGGGGTTGCCCATTGCCAAGCAGGTGGAAGAAACTTGGATGAAAATGTACGATAAGGATGCTTCCGGCTACCCCCGCTACATTACGGCAACGGAAATGGTAACAGCCAACAGCTATGCCGCCGCTCAATCGGCTGCCGACAATATGGCTAAATTGCGTATTGCTTCGCAAATTAACAGCAGCGTCGCCGCACTTGTGGATATTGCCCTTGCCAACAATGAAATTTCCCCCAAAGATGCCGCCTCTATCAGTAAAGTGGTCGAAAATTCCAAAATTATTGTTTCCCAAAAATTGGGACGCGTATTTAAAACCCAAGAGATTTACAGAGAAATTAAAGGAAATTATCAATTGAGAGTGGTGATGTGTTACGATATGAAAGCCGCCATGGAAATTGCCCGCGATGCGATTTTGGAGGAATTGAAAAATGATTCTGAAATAAACAAAGCTCAATTGGAAAAAATTATGGGCATTGACCGTCTGATGGAACAAAGCAAAACTCTTGTTCCCGAAGTCGATGAAGTGATCGAATAATCAAGTAAGGGGTATTTCATTCAGCAAAAAGTGCCGATTGCATTTCGCAACGGTTCTTTTTGCTTCAATTGAATTATGATGAAAAAAATACAACTTGTCTTGATGAGTTTTCTGTTGCTGCTGATACAACACGTTGTGATGGCACAGCCTGAAAAGGATTTTTTAAATGAATTTAACGGTTTTGTGCAACAGTCGGAGCAACAGTTTACTTCGTTCAACGATTCTATTAACAGACAATTTGCCGAGAATTTGAAAAAACAGTGGGAGTCGTTTTCCGTTTTTGCCGGAATTCCTCCCCCTTTAAAGCCAAAGCCGGTAGTGCCCCGAAAAGCAACGCTCGAGAGTTCTCCGGTAAATAATGCTGTAATTTCGGTGAAAGAAGTAATTCCTCAAGAGAAACCCCTCCCGATTTTTGAACCACCGATTCGTACTTTCGATACCTTGCTCGATACACAAGCAATGAACCGCTCCAAAAACCTGGAATTTACTTTTTATGGAACTTCAGTGGAATTTACTATTCCTGCGGAGGCTTGCCGCCATCGCCTTTCCGAAATTTCCAATGCTGCCATAGCCGATTTCTGGATGAAATTAAATGAGGATAAGCTGCAATCTCTTGTAAGTCAAT
>CAZWCI010000092.1:0-7072 GCA_964632815.1 uncultured Lentimicrobiaceae bacterium
TTCCGTTGTGAAAACATCTAAAGCGGGACGCGAGTCTCGCTTTTTTTAATTAAAAAAAACGATTTTATTTATTTCTGCAACAAGAAATTTTCAACATTATCTCTATTAACTACATTAAAATCAATATTTTGATAGTTATTAGAAAAAGTAAGCGATAATTTTGCCTTTACTTTTGGATTCCATTTTATTTCAAAAGCGGCAAATCTCCCATCCGAATTTTCAATATAATCGATTTCCTGCTGCTGTGTGGTACGCCAAAAGTATGTATTAACCCACAAGTTATTATATTCAAGATACTTTTTCCGTTCCGCTATTACAAAATTTTCCCACAGGCCGCCAATATCCCGGCGAATATTTACATCAGAAAAATCGGCAATAATTGCATTGCGGATACCCGTGTCGTAAAAATAGATTTTTTTACTATTTTTTAATTCATTACGCAAGTTGCCACTAAATGAACCCAGTCTAAAAATGATAAAACATTTTTCAAGCAATGAAATGTATTTTTCTACCGTTTTCGAATCAAGTCCAATTGTATTGCCTATTTCCGAAAATGAAACTTCCGAACCAATCTGATATGCCAACACTTGCAAAAGTTTTGTCAATTTATCAGGCTTTTGAATTCCTTCCCATTGTAGAATATCTTTATATAAATAACTTTCTGCCAACATTTTGAGTGTTTTTCGTTCGTCATCAGCATTATTTATCACTTCCGGATAATAACCATATAGCAAACGATGCGGCAACATTCGTTTTTCATTCATAAGTCCATGATAATTAACCATTTCAGCAAACGAAAGCGGATACATTGTGTATTCCCATTTTCGACCCGTGAGAGGTTCATTGGTTTTGTTGGCAATTTCAAACGCACTACTGCCTGTGGCTATAATTTGAAGATCTTTTATTTTATCAACCATCAATTTGAGTTTGAGTCCAATATCCTCAATTTGCTGTGCTTCGTCAATAATCAGATATTTTTTATTTTTAAAATATGCTTCTAAACGTACCGCAGAAATGTTGCTAAAAAAAGCTTTGGTAGTTGCCTCATCACCATTAAACCACTCTGCATCTGCTTTGTCGGCAAAAAATTTTTCAAGCAATGTAGTTTTACCCACCTGACGCGATCCAAGTAAAATTATTATTTTTCCGCCGTGGAAGCGACTTTCAATCTCTTTTTCTAAACATCTTTCTATCATAATTGCCTATTTTTTATTGCAAATATATAATATTTTTGGAAATTATTCCAATTTTATTATGTTTTTTTTGGAAAATATTCCAATAATCTTATTTTTCATCCTATTGTTTGTTGTTGTTCTAAGTTAGTATTCTGTTTTTCTTTCCCCTGCAAGCAAATAAAGTTCTTTACAGCAACCTCTCCCCAAAAATCACTTTTTCCCGAAAGAAGATGGTTTTGTTAATTTTTTTGACGTATTTTTGCAAAAAAACTTATTATGAAAAGATTGCTTTTATCCATTAGTGTTCTGCTGCTGGGGTTTTCGTTGTTCGGACAACAGTTTGACGATTATTTTATCAATCAAACGTTGCGCATTAACTATATGCATATTGGAAACAGCGATAGCAACCATATCGAAATCGGAACGCTCTATACCGGTGGTCACTGGAATGGCACCCATACATTGCTGATTGAACCCAATCGCTACGGAGATATTCTCTTTGAAGTGTTCGACACCGAAAGTGGTCAGTTGATTTTCAGCCGTAGCTACTCCTGCCTCTTTAATGAATATCGGACTACGGAACGCGCCGAAACGGAAATAGGTCATTTTGAGGAATGTGTTCTGCTGCCTTTTCCCAAAAAAAGCATCTCTTATCAATTTACTTCTTACGACCGTAAAAAAGTCGGCCAAATCATCGGTTCAGGAACCTTTAATCCGGCAACGGACGCCGTAACTCCTTTCAAAAAAGAGTATAAAACTATGACGTTACATAAAAGCAATGCTCCGGATAAAGCATTGGATATCCTCTTCATCCCGGATGGCTACACCAAAGCGGATAAGAAAACGTTGCGTTACGACATGAAACGATTTGCTAGTTATATTCTCGGATGCAGTCCTTTCAAAGAGTCGGGATACAAAATCAATATTCGCGCCATTGAGGGTTATTCCGCCGAATCCGGCATTACTGATCCGAACAATGAGATCGTGAAGAATACCTTACTGGGTAGCAGCTATAATGTGATTGATGTCGATCGCTATCTGATGTGTTTGAATGTATGGAAAATGCACGAAATAGCAGACGATGCCCCCTACGATGTGATTGTCATTATAACCAATTCAAAGAAGTACGGCGGTGGAGGTATTTACAACTTTTATTGCACGGTAAACAACTCCAGCGAACGTTCCAACTATGTGATTGTGCATGAATTAGGACATCTCATTGGAGGACTCGGAGATGAGTATTTTACTTCCGAAGTTTCGGTGCGCGATTACTATCTGGTCGGAGTTGAACCGATTGAACCCAATCTGACTACCCTGACCGACTTTGAAAGCAAATGGAAGTCGATGATGGATCCCGAAACGCCAATTCCTACTCCTGATGCACGTGCCTATCAGAATGTGTTGGGTGTTTATGAGGGAGGCGGCTACGTAGCAGAAGGTGTCTTCCGCCCGTGGCGCGATTGTACCATGAAAGAACCCCTATATAACCACTTCTGTCCGGTGTGTTCCAAAACCTTGATCGAAGTGATTGATTATTATGCCAAATAATGAAAAAAATCATTCTTTCGGTTACCAATGATCTTGTTACCGACCAACGGTTGGATAAAACAGCTTCGTGTCTAGCGAATGCCGGCTATGAAGTATTGACGGTAGGTCGAAGATATTCCGATTCTCCACCCGTACCCGAAAAGAAGTATCAAACTAAACGATTGTCTCTTTTTTTTAGAAAAGGATTTTGCTTTTATGCAGAATTTAATCTTCGTCTTTTTTTCTTCTTATTGTTCCAGAAAGTGGACATTTTGGTAGCCAACGATTTGGACACATTGCTCCCAAACTTTTTGGTCAGCAAAATCAGAAGAAAAAAAATCATTTATGACAGTCATGAATATTTTTGTGGATTGCCCGAATTAACCCATCGGCCACGCGTAAGAAAGATCTGGCTCCGTATTGAACGGTTTTGTTTTCCGAAATTGCCGATAGTCATTACGGTAAGTTCTTCGATTGCCCAATTATATGACGCCGAATATCCGACAAGAAAAATGAAAGTTCAGGTTATTCGGAATGTTCCTTCGAGTAAGATAATTTCCGAAGGCGGAACCCGAGCAACATTGGATTTGCCTGAAGATAAACGTATTATTGTCATGCAAGGCGCCATCAACATTGATCGTGGTGCGGAAGAGTTGATTGAAGCCATGAGGTTTATTCCCAACGCCCTGCTGCTTATTATCGGCAACGGAGATGTGATTCCACAACTCAACCAGCGTGTGGCTGAAGAAGGGTTGGAAGAACTCGTTCGCTTTATTCCGAGAGTTGCTCCGGAGCAATTGGCTACCTATACTGCACTTGCCGACATCGGTTGTTCTTTGGAAAAGGACACCAACTGCAACTATCGATACTGCTTACCCAACAAACTGTTTGATTACATCCGGGCAGGAATTCCGGTCGTGGTTTCCGATTTGCCGGAGATGGCAGCCGTAGTTCGCGAAAACGGAGTAGGTATGGTTATCACCGAACATTCGCCTCAAGGGATTGCCGCCGCTGTCAATCTATTATTGGATGATCCCGCTCTGTATCAACAGTGCCGCGAACAGTGTCTTAAAAGTGCTCCGAAATATGTGTGGGAACAAGAGTGTTCCCTGCTGATAGACCTTTACCGCAACCTTTAACCCAAAACTTTTCACTTCACTTGAACATATAAATAATCAACATTTCGGTGTGTATATCTTATTATTCCGTTAATTTATCTTTTTGGGTATAAATATTACCTTTGTAAGTTTTATATCATCAAACGAATGTTCAAAAAGGGAATCCGACAACTTCTTATTTTATTCGGCTTTGCTGTAGTTATTATGGCAGGAGTTTTATTGGCTCAGCCCAAAAGTGAACAATTAAAAAATGACAAGAAAAAGATAGAAAACGAGATTAAGAACACTCAAAAGTTGCTTGATGAAACCAAAAAGAACAGAAGCAGTTCTTTGCAACAGATTTCAATTTTAAGAAAACAAATTTCAAATCGGGAAGCGCTCATCACAGCGATGAATAATGAAATATTTGCGTTGGAGCAAGAGTTGGACCTGAATCAAAAATTGCTGGTTAATTTAGACAAGAAGTTGGAGTATATGAAATCGGACTACGCCAGAGTAGTCTATATGGCATACAAAAACCGAAAAGTTACTGATAAACTCACTTTTTTGCTCTCCGCGGACAATTTCTCGCAGATGTTCCGACGGGCAAGATACTACAATCTCTTTGCGGCCAACATCAAACATCAAGTAGACTTGATTAACCGCACGCGAGAAGAAATCAGCAAAAAAAATGAAGAAATCTTAGTACTAAAAGAAGAAAAAGTGCTCTTGTTGGAAGGAAAAGAAAACGAGGTTAAATCGTTGGAAAAAGACCGCAAAAACAAGAGTCGGATGGCAGAAGAACTCCGGAAACAAGAACGCAAACTAGCAGCCGATTTAAAAGCAAAACAAGCCAAAAGGAAAGAATTGGATGTAGCCATCAAAAGAGCTATAGAAGCAGAAATTCGGGCTGAAAACGAACGGAAGAAGAAAGCCGGAAAGACTGAAGCCACCACATCCTCAGGGAAAAGCAGCAGCACTACCGAATTATTGATGACTCCCGAAGAAAAACTCATCAGCAACTCTTTCGCCAACAATAAAGGAAAATTACCTTGGCCGGTGGTCAAGGGCGCTAAAGTAAGTGATTTTGGGAATTATCCGCACCCCGATGTACCTTCGGTGATGATTGAAAACCGCGGAATTGACATTCTCGTCGAGGCCGGCACTCAAGTTCGGTGTGTATTTGAAGGTATAGTCTCCGGGGTTATGGAAATCATGGGTACCAAAGTGGTGATGGTGAGACACGGTGAATATTTGTCGGTGTACCAAAATTTAGCCTCCGTGAACGTAAAAAAGGGGGATAAGGTTACTACGAAGCAAGCCATTGGGACCGTTGCTAAAACCCAAACTTCCGCCACCTATGAATTGCACTTTGAGATTTGGAAAAACGACAAATATCTCAATCCAAACTCATGGCTTTCTGCAAGATAATCCTCTTTAAAATTAATTTATTTTATAATATATAATTCTATCGAGATGAGATTTCAATTTTATTTTATTATTGCAGCAGCTACTATTGTTATAGTGGCTTGTACTACTTTAAAAAGAGAGCGGGCGCAAAATTTCTCAACTTCGGTCACTCCACCGGGCACCATTCAAATTGATACCAATTTTTATTGCGATGAATGGGAAATTACAAATCTTGATTGGCTAGAATATCTCTATTGGTTGAGCAAAGTTTACGGAGATACCTCAGCAGAATATATGTCGGCATTGCCCGTCGATTATGAGGAAGCCAAACCTTTTAATCATCCAGCTCGACGCAGTGAGCCAATCACGGGAATTACGCAGGAGCAGGCGGAACAATATAGTCGTTGGCGTTCCGACCGAGTTTTTGAAAAATTGTTGGACCGGCATAAAATTATCTGTGGGGATACAGCGCAGCATTCCGGGAATTACTTTACTATTGAGCGATTTCACCAAGGAACAATCACAAATCGCATTTCGGAGGTATCGGTTGACTATTATCCCGAATATAGACTTCCCACGTTGGAGGATCGTAAGAAAATCCTTCAGTTTGCCGAATCTGGAACAAAAAAATCTAGCTATTTACTTAATCTCCATAGCAAAGTACACGAATGGAGTGAAGTCCCTGAGGTGGCTTTCCGCGGACTTCCTGATACACTTTCTCAAACTACTGCTTCGGACACCATCCGATTGTCGGGTGCTAATTTCCAAACAGGTTTTCGCAATGTATGCACTTGGAAATTGCGAAAAAATGAATAATCTTTTATTATTTCAATTAATCTTTCACACAGCGTACGGAAAAACCCATCTCCATACCATTGGTACGCCAGAATACATTAGCAATATTATTCCCTAGGTAGGGTCCCCAGAAAAAATCAGGACTATATTCATCAGCGGTACAGCTCCACCAGACGCCACCTATTCCAATATCGTAGAATGCAGTATAGTAGAAGTAACCACCCGGAAGAGCGGTAAAACCACTTTCATTGGTTGCACCTATATTTGGACTATTCCAATAAGAGGTAGTATCTTTCAGTTTGCCACCGGCAACATCAATTCCTCCCACATAATCATATAGTTGTATCCATTCGGCATCACTCGGTAAATGCCAGCCATCGGGACAAACTCCCTGAACACCGCTGGGATTAGCATTACTTCTTATGTCTCCGACCATAGCAGCAGCTCCATTATATAAAACCCCGTAGGTTGTATAATTTACCGTTGCTTTGGCTGCGGACACATCAGTACCATCATAACCATACACATAGTAATATGGGATTGTTTTAGAATAGGTTCCAAGCCCTACCACACTCGGTAAATACTTCAAATTTTCCGCCATCCATAGTTGGTCTCCGATTTGAACAACATTATAATGATTCCCATCTCTCAAATCCGTAAAACCATAATGGGGCATAATTATTTCTTCCAAAGCATTTATTCTTGCCAATAAAGCATCCACATAAGCTTTGGTGGCTGCATCCTGCAGATTTACAGGGTTGGCAAGGTTGATGATATTTTGATTTTCGGCTGAATTATTCCGAATTAATACATCGTTTAAGTTTTGCGTATCGGTTTCCAATGTACTTATGTATGTTCTTATGGCGGTTGCCGTATCGGAAAGTGCATTTCGGAGTGCCGCAGTAGAATCGTCTAAATCGCTCCGGAGTAAATTATCCATAGTGACCATGTCAGTTCTAATGTCGACTGCTGTATCACTCAAGGCAATTCTGATATCGGCTGCGGTGTCGATTAATGCACTGCGAATGGCAGAATCCAAAATCGCCAAATCTTGTCGGATATTGGCTG
>CAZWCI010000093.1:0-7063 GCA_964632815.1 uncultured Lentimicrobiaceae bacterium
GCTACTTCGGCGATCAAGTCTGCCACTAATGTAGCGCGAGGAATTTCAATCATTGTTCCATAAAGATAATTGATAGTAAGATTGAATTTGGCTTCCACTTCAGCTTTTACACGAGTAGCAATTGCTTTTTGGTGTTCTAATTCTTTCACGTTGATGGTCAGAGGCACCATGATTTCCAAATGGGGATCAAAACCTTCTTTCATCAATTCAGCGGTTGCCTGGAAGAGGGCGCGGAATTGGGTTTCGGTAATTTCGGGATATACAATACCCAAACGAACACCGCGGAGTCCCATCATCGGGTTTACTTCGTGGAGGGCTTCAATACGTCTGTGGATTTCTTCGTAAGACATTCCACGTTCTTTAGCCAATTCGCGTTGTTTATCTTCGGTTTGAGGTACAAATTCGTGCAATGGGGGGTCAATCAATCTAAAGGTCAACGGTTTTCCGTTCATAACTTTAAGAGTTCCCTTAGCGGCTTCGCGAATGAAAGGTTCCAATTCGCTCAGAGCAGCTACGCGTTCTTCGGTAGAACCAGCCAAAATCATATTACGCAATTTTGCCAACGGAGCTTCGCTATTTTTGCCATAGAACATATGTTCAATACGGAAGAGTCCGATTCCTTCAGCGCCAAAATTGATTGCATTTTGAGCATCTTCCGGGGTATCAGCGTTGGTACGAACGCCCATAGTTCTGTGTTTATCCACGATATTCATAAATTCTTGGAATCTTGGATTTTCGGTAGCGTCAATCATGGCAATAGCATCTGCATAAACCCAACCTCTGGTTCCGTTCAAACTGATGGTATCACCTTCTTTATAGGTTTTACCTGCAATTTTAACTTCTCCTTTATTCAGGTCAATATGAACTGCTTCACAACCAACGATACAACATTTTCCCCAGCCACGAGCAACGAGGGCAGCGTGAGAGGTCATTCCACCGCGAGCGGTCAAAATACCCACTGCTGCGCGCATTCCTTCTACGTCTTCAGGGTTTGTTTCTTCACGAACAAGGATACTACTAATTTTCTTTGCAGCATACTCCATTGCTTTTTCGCTGGTGAGGGCAATAACGCCGACAGCACCTCCCGGTCCAGCAGGTAAACCTTTGGCAATCACTGTTTTTTTCTTTTCATCGGCTGCGTCCAAAATCGGGTGAAGAAGTTCATCCAATTGAGCCGGTTGTAGTCTCATCACCACGTCTTTGTCGGTAATAAGACCTTCGTGCATCATATCGAGAGCCATATTTAATGCAGCTACTCCGGTACGTTTGCCGACACGGCATTGGAGCATATAGAGTTTTCCTTCTTGAATCGTAAACTCGATATCGAGCATATCTTTAAAATTCTTTTCAAGAGTATCTCTGATATCGCACAACTCCATATAAGTTCCGGGCATAGTTTCCTGCATGGAATGGAGGTGTTTATTTTGTTCATTTTTAGTATCATCGTTAAGTGGATTGGGGGTTCTGATTCCGGCCACCACATCTTCACCTTGAGCATTCACGAGCCATTCGCCGTAGAATTGATTTTCTCCGGTAGCAGGGTTACGGGTAAATGCTACACCTGTAGCAGAAGAGTCTCCCATATTTCCGAACACCATAGCCTGAACGTTCACGGCAGTACCCCACTCATCAGGAATACCTTCGATTCGACGATAGGAAATAGCTTTTTTTCCGTTCCAGCTTTTGAAAACCGCTTTGATCCCACCTTCTAATTGGGCTTTTGCATCATCCGGAAATTCAGTACCCAGCACTTCTTTTATTTTCATTTTAAATGCATTAGCCAATTCCAATAATTCGTTGGCTGTAATGTCGGTATCAGATTTATAACCTTTGTTCTTTTTGAACTCGTCCAACATATCATCCAACACTTTTCTGATTCCTTTGCCGTCTTTAGGTTCAATACCTTCTGATTTTTCCATAACCACATCGGCATACATCATAATCAATCGACGATAGGAGTCGTATACGAAACGAGGATTTCCGGTTTTTTTCACTAAGCCGGGAAGTGTTTTGGAGCTAAGTCCTATATTAAGTACGGTATCCATCATTCCTGGCATTGAGCTTCTGGCACCGGAGCGACAAGAGATCAAGAGCGGATTTTCAGGATCATCGTATTTCATTCCCATTAAATTTTCCACATTCTTCATGGCTGCCCATACATCACTCATAAGGGTTGCAGGAAGTTGGCAATTATTAGCATAGTAGGCAGTACAACATTCAGTCGTGATGGTAAGTCCGGCAGGTACCGGCAAACCTAAAAGACACATTTCGGCAAGGTTTGCACCTTTACCACCCAACAAGTTTTTCATGTCGGCTTTTCCTTCGGCTGTTTTTCCCCCAAAGGAGTAAACATACTTTACATTACTCATTTTTAATAAATTTAAGGTTTATATCTGTTTTCTTTTTCCTTATTTTTTGAAAGCACAAAAATACAAAAAAAAACCCAAATGACAGATTCTTTTTTATCAAAAATAACCGAAATATAATTAAGCTTTACAAATAAATTAATTAGGTATATTTGCCAATTATAAAATGTATTAGAATTTATATAATTCATGAATATACTCCTTAAATCCGCATCTGAAGATCCAATTCCGGAATTATCTTTGGGTTATTATGCCTCCCCTTTCGGACTTTCGTTATTGGTATTTGACAACAACGGGGATTTGTATGCCTTATATTTTGTGCCGGAAGTTTCTATTCATGCGGAGGAAGCGTTGAAACATTCATTTTCAGGAACTGCCTGGTCATCAGATTCCTCCGGAGCCACACAACTCGGCAAAGAGCTCTTTTCTGCTCCGTCGGAAAGTTCAGTTTCTTTGGTCCTCCGTGGCACCAAGTTTCAACAGCGGGTTTGGTCGGCACTTTTACAAATTCCGGTTGGGGACACCATGACCTATAGCGAGTTGGCTCTTTTCATAGGAATTCCGAAAGCAGTGAGAGCGGTAGCTTCGGCGGTGGCCCGCAATCAAATCGCCTACTTCGTGCCTTGTCATCGCATTATTCCCAAACACGGCAAAGATGTCGGTCAATACCGTTGGGGATGCGCACTTAAAGAAAAAATACTTAACTCGGAAAAGGAAGTATGTGGAAATATTGACTTAACAACTTGATCGTTGCCTCATGATTTCCGGACATCTTTTGCAAAAACAAAGAGCATTCCTTTGCAGTAGCCTCATATTGCTTCAAAATATTCGACACAAAGTAAAGAATATCGTATTCGGAAGTAAAATCAAAACAATTCATCAGAAGAAGCTTTCCCTCTTTTTCGAGCCAGAAATCCGCCCGTTCCTCATCTGCAATCAAGACGAGCCGATATTCACGTAAATCTGATGCAGGGGCTGATTGTTGAAATTTTTTGTAGTAGTAGAGCGAGCGATGTTCAAACTTCAGATGCGGATATTCGCGACTCAGGAAAAAATGATCTTGCTGCTTTAGAAAGTAAAGAGCCACATAATCAGCGATATGTTCTTCGAAAATGGCACCAATATCGGTAAGGTCAAATTGAAACTTGAGATACTCTTTTTGCAATTCTGGTTGATAAACATGAGCGGGAATCAGCAACGGAGGATAATTAAAAATCAGTACCGTTGATTCTTCGGATTCTTTGGCAGGAATAACAACATAATTGGTTTTAGAAGCAGCCATACTATTCCCAACTTCCGGACACGCTCGCTTCGGTCAGAGAACCCATCCACATCGGTTTATACTGCATTCTGTATTGATCTTCTTCTTCAAGACTATTGAAAAACAAATAATTGAAGAATTTAGCAATTATATTGGCATCTTCGGGTTGGACACTTCTCTCCATATTAATCAGAACTTCATCAAGAGAAACATCAATACGATAGACCATAATGGAGTAGGTTTGACTAGAAAGATTTCCAGTTTGGATTTTAAATTTCTTTTGTTTATCCGTAAACGGGATATATTGAAAATCTTCTAATTTCACTGAAGGGTCAGTTTCCAAAATTCTTTGTTTCGCCGGAATTTTCATCTCTTCTTTTTTCAACAACCCTTTTTCAAAAGCTTCTTTTTCGGACATTCCTTCAGGGATGTTCCCTATATTTTTAATAATAGTCACTTCCCCATTATTCACAAAATCAACTAAAGAATCAATATCTGAGGAATATACTTTAAATTCGTTTTTAAAAACAGTTTGAGCTACTCTGATTGTTGATAATCTATTTTGTATTTCCTTGCTTCTCAATTCATATACAGATTTGAATTTCTGAGGACGCATAATACTTCTGAATACCAAAACAGCAAATATCAGCACAAGAATAACTAAAAATGTACGAAAAAGGATACGGGTTTTCATATACTAAATTTATTATGTTAACAGTTGATGAATTATTCTTAATTTAAAAAGCGAGCAAAATTACTAAAAAAATCATTCGGAATTATTATTTAATATAAAAAAAATAATGTACTACTATTTAATAGGTTATTCTCGTAATCCCGGGAGGATAGGTCTTATACAACAATTGTTTTAATTTTTCATAATCTTCAATATTCTTCACAAAATCAAGATTATGTGCTTCAACGATGACAATCGGGACCTTTTCATAATGTTTAAAATAGTTCATATATCCGTCTTGGATATTTGTCAAGTAATCCGGAGCAATATCTTTTTCGTATTCACGGCCACGTTTAGCTATATTTTGTAGTAATTTACTTTCATTGTTATAGAGATAAATAATCAGATCGGGCTTTGGCAAGTAGGTAGAGATAATGTCATACACTTTTGTATAGAGATTATATTCGTCGCTTTGAAGATTATGTTTGGAAAAGATGATACATTTGTCAATAAAATAATCGGCAATCACTAAGTCCGTAAAAATATCTCTTTTGGAAAGGAGGGTTTTGAGTTGTTGATAGCGTTCAGTGAGGAAAGCCATTTCAAGTGGAAAAGCATAGTGCAGAGGATCTTTATAAAATTTTGGCAAAAAGCTATTATCGGCAAATCTTTCCAAAATAAGCTCGGCATTCAAATCTTTGGAAAATTTTTCCGCCAGGGTAGTTTTACCTGCGCCTATACAACCTTCTATGACAATATAATTATAGTTCAAGACTTTACTATTTTAGAATGGATTATGATTTTAACGTATGCTGTAACAACTGTTTGAAAGAGGATGTAAACGGCGAAATCACTTCATCTTGAAAGAGTTCTGTTAGAAGACAAAGCACAAATTCCCTTTGCGCAATTCGGGGATGAGGAATCGTGAGTTCTTCACCGTTTAAGCTTTCATTTCTATATAAAAGAATGTCAATATCAATTGTTCTGTCCGAATAAGTTATCTTTCCGGTATTGGAGTCAGAATGAGATTTAGTCGTTCTACCGAGTTTTTTTTCGATAGCTTGAATTTTTTGGAGCAACAATTGGGGCGTATCCGTGGAGGCAATTTCGATTACCTGATTCAGAAAATCTCCCGACACAAATCCCCAAGAAGCGTTTTCGTACAACGAAGAACTTCTCATAATTTCACCGATATCCGAAGCTATCATTAAACGAGCTTTCTCAAGAAAGGCACGACGATCCCCTAAATTACTCCCTAAAGACAAAACAATATTTTCCAAAACACCCATAATTAAGGTTGCAAATTTACATCTATTTTTCAATTTTAAAAATAAAAAAACGGATAAATTAATTCACAAAAAACGACTTCGAATGTTAATATCCATATCTCCAGATGATTGTCTTCTATTTATTTTTCGTATTTTTGCGCAGTTAAATAAGACATGAAAAAACGGATTTTTTTTATCTTTCTGACAAGCATCATGATGGTTGGCTGCCGACAAGGCGGACAAGAAATCGTGTTCACGGGCGAACTGACAGATAGTCCGTCTAAGCAGATTTATTTATCCGAAGTTACACCAGAAGGCACTCTCCTTTTGGATTCATGTTTGCCGGAAAACGGAAAATTTCGCTTTGTGCTGCGTGAGAAACTAAAGGAACTGCAAGAAAGACGTCAAACGCCCCATTTTTACAGACTTTCATTCTCTGAAGAGAACGGGTTCACCACGGTAGCTAAAAATGGCGAAATTCTCAACATTAAAGCCGATGGTATGAATATGGTGACGACATATACGGTATCGGGAAGTGAAGAGGCACAATTGATGTGGCAATTAGATCGGCAACTTAGTCGCTTTATTGATTCTACAGAGGTATTACAGGCCATATACGAGAATGATATTGAAAATGACTCCCTCAGAAGTCGTGTTGAAGAAGTTTACCTCATATTGGCCGATAACCATACGCGGTATTTATTGAATTTTATTGCATCTCATCCCAATTCCATAACCACAATTCCTGCTTTTTATCAAAGATATAACCGAAAAATATTCTTCCCGGAAGAAGAAAATCTTTCTTTATTACAACAAATTTATCAAAATCTTGTTATTCTTTATCCGGACAATGAAAATGTTCAATACTTAAAAAAACGGATTGAAAGCATTGAATTTAAACTAAAAACGCCATGAAAAAGAGAATACAACATATTATATTAATTTTGTTCTTGTTCAGTATTTCCATTTCTGCTCACGCCTCCTATATTTTGATTCCGATGGACATGAGTCAAAAAAACCATTTAAAAGCTTATGGGGTGGCCTATTTTGCAGTATCTAATTCCCTGGATATCAGTTGGCTCTTAAATTACCGCGGGGGCAGTTTTATGTCTCCTTATAATACCTCTATTGAAAATGAATGTGTGGTACGAGATGTCTCCTATCAAGTAGTTGCCGATATTCAGGCAGATATGATCCGGCAGGAAATTGCTTCGATGGATGCCAATATGAATGAAATAAAGTTGACCAAAGCGCCGAAGATTGCGGTTTATTCCCCAAAAAGTAAACTTCCGTGGGATGATGCTGTTACCTTGGTGCTGACATACGCCGAGATTCCCTATGATGTTATTTATGATGAAGAGGTCATTACGGGGATGTTACCCAAATACGATTGGTTGCATTTGCATCATGAAGATTTTACGGGACAATACGGAAAATTTTGGGCAAATTACCGGAATGCGGCCTGGTATATTGAAGATGTGAATACACAAGAGGC
>CAZWCI010000094.1:0-7057 GCA_964632815.1 uncultured Lentimicrobiaceae bacterium
TGCACCTACGGGTTGGAATTGATTCTTTAAGACAGTTGATAAATAAAGGGCTGACTGTCAAACATCTTCGATTTGACTATTACTAAATCAGGATAAATAAAAGAAATTATTCTTACAATGCTATAAGAAATCTTTCTAAAGAAATATAAGTGTGACGTTGAATTTAATGAACAAGAGGAATTTTGCGGGGTTTTGGTTTGGGTTTAACGGGCAAGAAGAGGAGAATATTGAAAGACTATATCAAAGACAGATTAAAAATTAGATATGAAAAAATTTAAATTTTTGATTCAATCTTTATTTATATTAGCATATAGTATAAGTTCTTCTCAAAATATAAGGGCACAAGATTCTATTAATTTTAAGTTTATTGATACCTGTTTTGTAAAAGGATATTACGTGGGAGTTTATCGTCCCAAAACGGATTGGAATATTTCTGCTATTATTAAGAATAAAAAAGATGCAGATGAGGTGGCAAAATTGTATTTGTCTCACGTCAGTTACGAAGAATTGCCTCTTTTTGTGGCAGAGCAATTAGGTGTGCGTGAATATATAGTTTTAAAATCTTTTATTCAAGACTCTTTATTGTCAAGATTTTCTTCGAAGACAATTTGTCAAGCAATTCAAGAGCGCATTCATCCGGATTCTTCTGTTTTTTTAGATGTTTCTGAAATCCCGTATATTCAAAGATGTTTTGGAAGTTTTTATTTCAGAGGGAAACAAAGTTGGGAAATGTTAGATTCGTTTTATGCGGCCAATAAGTCAAAAAAAATTAAAACTAAAAAAATTATTGAGGTAGATAAATCTTCTATTCCTAATAGAAAGGAGGAGATTATATTAAACTATTATACAGTTCCCTTTCAGGGATGGGGAATGATTATAGAATTAGATAGAAATTGTGATTTTTTCTTCTCGTCCTCTACAGAATATAGGATGTTAGTGATAAGAAAATATCCAAAGATAAGAGTTTTTATTCCTTTAGAGAAAAGATAAAGCTGGTCGGGCGTATACCATCTCCCGCTTTTTAACTTTTTTGAAAAATAAGATTTATAAAATCAGTAGATTAGGAAAAATATTTTATTGTTTGAGAGTGGAGGAAATGTTGAATAATTTACTATACTCGACCATTTTCGTGACCTTACGAAAATGGTCATCGATATTGATTATCTGAGACTTACACGATTCGACAGCACGGCTGATAGCTACCAAAAATTTCCCCCAACGGGCATACCCCGACAATTCTTGCAATTCTCTATTAAACCAAATTTCTACCTGTTCTCGATGTTCATCGCTATAAATAAGATGAACATATTTATCGAAAATTGATTTTAATTGATTTAAATTTATTGTTACTAATTTTTCTTTGCCGAATGAGAATTTCTTATTTCTATTTTATAGGCATTAACTTGAAAACTAATTTTGGCTATAATTTGTTAGTCTTCGTGTAAAATCAAAAAAAAGAGGATGTCCAAAAAAACATCCTCTTTCATATTCTCGGGTATAAATCTCTTAGTAATTGTCGATTTGAGCCCGTTGGAGGGTGTCGGAATAGTCGAAATAGACTGTTTTCCATTCGGTAAAGATATCAAAAGCGGTCCAGCCGCCTTCGCGATGTCCGTTGCCGGTACCTTTGACGCCGCCAAAAGGCATGTGGGCTTCGGCGCCAATGGTTGGAGCATTGATGTAGCAAATTCCGGTTTGGATTTCGCGGGCAGCCACCCATGCTTTGTTGACATCTTTGGTGTAGATTGAGCCGGAAAGTCCGTATTCGCAATGATTTTGCAACTCAATGGCATGTTCGAAGGAGTCGGCTTTGGAAACGCAAAGAACAGGTCCGAATACTTCTTCATTGAAAAGGGTATGTTTTTCGGTAACATCAGCAATGATGGTCGGTTCGAAGAAACAGCCTTTTGCCAATTCGGGAGTGGTGCATTTTTTTCCTCCGGTAATAAGTCTGCCGCCTTCTTTCAGAGCAATTGCCACCATTCGTTCACAATTTTCCAATGATTTCATGTGAATCACGGGGCCCATATCAGTGCCTGCTTGGAGTCCCGGGCCGATTTTCAGTTTTTCGGTTCTCACTTTCAACATTCCAATAAATTTATCGTACACGTTTTTATGCACAATCAATCGGGATGTAGCGGTACAGCGTTGTCCCGTAGTTCCGAATGCGCCCCAAAGTGCACCTTCGAGGGCTAATTCGAGGTTGGCGTCGTCCATCACGATTTGGGCATTTTTGCCACCCATTTCGAGGGAACAACGTTTATTTAATTTGCCGCACACTTCGGCAATCTGGCAACCGATTTCGGTAGAGCCGGTAAAGCCGATAACGCGCACGTCGGGATGATGAACGAGATGGTCGCCCATGCTTCCTTTTCCTAATAATACGTTGAAAACACCTTTCGGAACGCCTGCTTCTTCCATGATTTCCGCAAAGATTACTCCGGAGTGGGGAGCATCTTTGGAAGGTTTAAATACAACCGTATTTCCGGCTGCGATGGCAGGCAATATTTTCCATGAAGGCACGGCAATGGGGAAATTCCAAGCGGTAATCACGCCTACAACGCCAATGGGGGTACGGAAAGAGAGATTCATTTTGTTGTTCATCTCACTCGGAACGGTATGCCCGAACAGACGACGCGTTTCAGAAGCGGCATAATAAGCAGTATCAATGGCTTCTTGTACATCACCTTCGGTTTCAAAGGTCGGTTTTCCCATTTCGCGCGTCATAATTTTGCCCAACTCTTTTTTGCGGCGATTGAAGATGTCTCCCACTTTACGCATGATGTCGCCTCTTTTCGGGGCGGGAACCAAACGCCATTTTTCGTATGCTTCTTTGGCTGCCATGACTGCGTTTTGCACGTCTTCTTTATCGGATAAAGCAAATTCGCCGATGATATCCTCTAAATTGGCAGGATTATAATTTAAAAAGGTTTTGCCTGATACGGCATCTACCCAAGCTCCGTTGATGTAGTTTTTGAATTTTTCCATAAATGATGATATTTTAATATGTTGATTATTTAATAATTTCTCTACATTTTTATATGTACTGAGGGTTGCAAAAATACGATTTTATTTAACATGTTTTATAGAATCTTGAATTGGATTTTCTCTTTTTTTGTTTTTTTCATACGTCTTATTTGTTTGAATTTTATTATTTTTGTCAATTAATCCATAAAGCAACTTGATGATGCAAGTAAATCTTTTAGAAACACCGATCGAATTTTTAAAAGGGATTGGTCCCAAGCGGGCAGAGGTTCTCCAAAAGGAGTTCGATATTGTTACGTATGAAGATTTACTGCACTATTATCCGTATCGACATGTGGATAAGTCGAAGGTGTATAAAATTGCTCAGATTTCCGGAGAATCGTTCTATATGCAGTTTTACGGTCGAGTGGTTCGTTATGAAATTTTGGGACAGCAGCGGGCTAAACGGCTGGTGGCCTATTTTGATGACGGCTCGGGAACTATGGAATTGGTGTGGTTCAACGGAATTAAGTGGGTGGAGGAGATGTTGGAGGAGAAAAGAGAGTTTGTTGTCTTTGGAAAGCCTTCTCTATTTAACGGAAAGTGGAACATGATGCACCCCGAGTTGATGGATCCCTTGACACGTGCGGAGAGTGAGTTGCCGCTCAAATTCCAACCGCTCTATAATACTTCCGACAAAGCCAAGAGAATGGGTGTTGATTCCAAAGTGATTGCCAAAAGCATGTTCCGGCTTTTGCTGCAAGTAAAAGAGCTGATTCGCGAAACCCTTTCCGAAGAAATACGGAGCAAGTATCGCTTGATTTCGATGGCGGAAGCCCTTGTGAATATCCACTATCCCGAAAATGTGGAATATTTGGATAAGGCAATACTTCGATTGAAATTCGATGAGCTTTTTTTTACTCAGTTGCGACTTTTGAAATTGAAACTAATTACGGAACAAAAGGTAAAAGGACATCTTTTTGCCGAGGTGGGTCAATATTTCAACTCTTTTTTTCATCAATACTTGCCGTTTGAGTTGACCAATGCTCAAAAAAGGGTAATCAAACAAATTCGCGCCGATGTGGGCAGTGGCAGACAAATGAACCGATTGTTGCAAGGGGATGTGGGTAGCGGCAAAACCATTATTGCCCTTTTTGTGATGCTGTTGGCGAAGGATAACGGATTCCAGTCGTGCATCATGGCGCCCACCGAAATATTGGCCATGCAACATTACGAGAATATTGCCGGCCTGATGAAAGAGATGAATATTACGGTTGGATTTCTTTCGGGGAATATTAAAAGTGCCAAACGCAAAAAACTTTTAGAGCAACTGAAAGCCGGCGAGATTGACATCTTAATTGGAACCCATGCCTTAATTGAAGATGAGGTAGTATTTAACAATTTGGGAATGGTGATTATTGATGAGCAGCATCGTTTCGGCGTGGAGCAGCGGGCTAAGTTATGGCGAAAGAATCGAATTCCGCCCCACATTCTGGTGATGACGGCCACTCCGATTCCGCGCACCTTGGCAATGACGCTCTACGGAGATTTGGACTTGTCGGTAATAGATGAACTTCCGAAAGGACGAAAACCGGTGATTACGCGCCATTTCTATGAAAAAGACCGTTTGCGTGTGTTCGGGTTTATGAGAGAACAGATTGAGTTGGGCAGACAGATTTTTGTTGTTTATCCGCTAATCCAAGAATCGGAAAAAATGGATTTACTTGATTTGATGGCCGGCTACGATGCAGTGGCGCAGGAGTTTCCGTTACCCAACTATGCTATCAGTATTGTACATGGGAAGATGAAGACAGAAGAAAAGGATTTTGAAATGCAGCGCTTCATAAAAAAAGAGACGGTAATCATGCTTTCCACAACGGTAATTGAAGTAGGAATTGACGTGCCGAATGCTTCCGTGATGATTGTGGAAAATGCCGAGCGCTTCGGGCTTTCGCAGTTGCATCAGTTGCGTGGCAGGGTAGGGCGCGGGGCGGAACAATCCTATTGTATTTTAATGTCGGGCAATAAGTTGACAACCGAAAGTAAGCAGCGACTTGCAGCAATGGTAAACACCAATGACGGGTTTGAAATTGCCAATATTGATTTACGTTTGCGTGGTCCGGGAGACATACAAGGAACCAGACAGAGTGGCATGTTGGACTTTAAAATTGCCGATTTGGTCAAAGATGAAAAGTTGGTTGTTTTTACCCGAAGATTGGCCCAAGAACTTTTGAAAGAAGACCCTGAGTTAACGGCTCCCGCAAATGCTCCTTTGAAGAAAACTCTTGAGTTGATGCTCCAACGATCTGCTTTTTACGGCATGATCAGTTGATTTTTTGGAATTATAATTCGGGATTTTTCTTTTTAATTGAAACGGGATTTTGTTCCTTTTCCTGCTCCCATTGGTCATAAGATTCAATGATTCGAGTAACGAGATGATGTCTAACCACATCCCGATTATCTAAATAGACAAAATCGATTCCTTTAATATTGTTTAAAATTCTCGAAGCCTGAATGAGCCCAGAATTTTGGTTTTTGGGGAGGTCTATTTGGGTAATATCTCCGGTAATAAAGAACTTGGCATTTTTGCCCATGCGGGTCAGAAACATCTTGAGTTGTCCTTCGGTTGCATTTTGGGCTTCATCGAGGATAACGTAGGCATTGTCGAGTGTTCGTCCGCGCATAAAGGCCAGCGGGGCAATTTCAATCGTTTTGTCTTCGAGATAGCTAAGGAGTTTTTGCATCGGCATCATATCCCACAAGGCATCGTAGAGGGGTTGTAAGTAAGGGTCCAATTTGTCGCGCAGATCGCCCGGGAGGAATCCCAGGTTTTCGCCGGCTTCCACTGCCGGACGGGTGAGGATGATTCGGCGAATCTGCTTGTTTTTGAGTGCTCTTACGGCTAAAGCGACTGCTGTGTAAGTTTTCCCCGTCCCTGCCGGTCCAATGGTGAACACCATATCATTTGTAGCTGCCGAAGCAACAATTTTCCGTTGATTCGGCGTGATGGCTTTAATGATACGCCCCTCGCGGCCGTGCAAAATCACATCATCTTTTATTCCATTGTGATCCAACAGATAAAAAGAGTCATCTTCCTGAGCCGTGATTTTCAATATATCTGTTTCCGTTAATTTCTCAAATTGTTCATAATGCGTAATCAACAGATTAAATCTGTTTTCGAAAAGAGAAACTTCATTTTCTTCACCTGCTATTTTGACCTCGTTGCCACGGGCTACAATTTTTAATTTAGGATAGATATTTCGAAGTAGGTCGATATTGCCGTTTTGTTGGCCGTAGACGCCAACGGCAATATTATTATTTAAGGTGATGGTTTTTTCCATGTATGGTTTTTAGGTTTTTTGTTTTTCTTTTTTGGCAGCAGGGAAAAGAACATTGTTTAAGATCAATCGATAACCGGCGGAGTTGGGAAATAGATTTAAATCCGTGGGTTCATCATTCACAAAGTGTTGATAATCTTCGGGGTCGTGGCCGGCGTAGAAAGTCCATGTTCCTTTGCCGAATTCTCCGTGAATATATCTCGCTTCGTCGAAAAGATTGGTTTCCCCCATGATGAGGACATGGGGTTTGAGTCTGCTTCTTCTGAAAGCGGTTGTTTGCCCCATAAAGCCGGAAATTACATTTTGGTGATTCTGACAAAGCATCGTAGGTACGGGATCCCATTTTGCCGAATATTCGAATAGAGTGAAATAATCATTCTTTTTATTACTCATGTGCACAGAAGGATCGATATCGATATCTGAAATTTCATAGACATAAGGATTTTGTACAATTTTAAAATCCGTGAAAGCAAAACAGTTTTCGTAATTTAATTTTTCTTGGGCATTAGGTTCGATGGGATCGCCATCAAACATGGCGTCGCAGATATCGACTCCGTCTGCGGCTAAAGCCACATCGAAGCTGTCGGGACCGGAGCACATGGCAAATAGGTAACCGCCACCCGCAACAAAGTCACGAATTCCCTTGGCAACGGCTAATTTCATTTGCGATACTTTCTTAAATCCCAACTTGGCGGCCATGGCCTCTTGTGTATTCACATCTTCAATATACCAGGCCGCATTCCGGTAATTTGCCC
>CAZWCI010000095.1:0-7015 GCA_964632815.1 uncultured Lentimicrobiaceae bacterium
ACTGCAAATTAGCCATTCACGACATGTCATCGAATACCTGAATGGTTATGTGAGACATAAAGATTGGATGTTCATTTCCGGCATGTTCGTAGAACATTGCCAACGGAGAAGATTTTCGGCGACAAAAATACTTGGAAATCAACACAATAGAAGCGTCGCCGAAGGACGGGGTAGGTAATATGATTCTTCATTGAAATCAAAACAAGGCATTTTCTCCAACTTGCGTAAGAGAAAATGCAAACGACAAGCGGTTTTGCCCTTTCCTTACCGTTTTATCACTTTGTACACGCCGACCAATTCTTTGTCGGAGAAGATTTTCAGCAAATAGACTCCGGAGGCAAATTGTCCCAATTGGAGTTGGTGGTTTTCCACGGAGCCGGATCGCAATAATTTTCCGTACATATCATATACTTCCACCGACAACGCACGTTCAGCCCATGAGCCTGTAGCCGAGATTCTGATTAATCCTGAGGTTGGGTTGGGGAAAATGGAAATGGTATGTTCCGTATCATTGTCGGCAACGCCTACTCCGTAAGGATAAGCAGTGATAATTTCCGACTCCTCGCCTCTGCCGAACAAGGCACAGCGAGAAGATATAGTAAATTCATAAATTTGATTCTCTTCCAAATTCAAAATCACCTCATTGGAAGAAACGTCCGGCATTTCTATCCAGATGGTTTCGTCCGGTTTTTTATAGGAAAGCACCCACCCTTGAGCATAAGCGGTTGAATCCCATACCACATGAAAGCGACCTGCTCCGAGATATTCCACCATTATATTTTCCGGAGCCGGACATTCATTCACAATCTGACCGGTCTCTTGAAGAAACCAACTGAACAGACTTGCCACGGAGCCAATGGTGTATTCCAACGTATTCACGGCAATCTGTTGAAGAAAAGAGACATCCGAATCAAACGCGGGAACAGGGCCCCAGGCATTGTAACGTTGTTGGATTTCGGCATCATAAAAAACGGCCGTGTCCATGTAATCATTACCCACATAGTCATTGGATGGCCAATAATCGGTATTTTGGGCCCCTTTGAAAAATAGTTTTCTCAAAAAAGTATAAGAATTTTGCGTACTGTCCGTGGGGAGAACAAAGCCACCGTCTCCGGTAATACTCGTTCCGGGCTGATGCACCGTCCCGTACAATATTTCGGCTTGGTCGTAGCAAATCCAATTTTCGTAATCATCACAATTGATCCACATCACACACGGATGGGCATCATTATGAATATGAGCCGGCACTCCGGTATCGCTCAACAAATGGGCAATTCTTCCCAGTATGCTGTAGCAAATTGAAGACAAAAAAGAAGCTTCTATGGTGTACGCAATCGGAATAGGGAGCGTTGTGGTTGAAGTAACCCCAAAAATAGAGGTTTTGTAGCCCGTAATCAAGCAATTGCCTGTCATGAGCAGCTCCGCCAGCGAGGGATATTGAATGAAGATGCCGACCACCTCGGTGCCCGAAACAATCATAGGTTCTTCAATATACACCGGTGTTCCTCCGAAGAGATACAACCGCGCTTTCATCCACAGATTTTCACAATTATCCACCACGCCCATCGTATGCGTCTCATCATCGCCATTGTCCGGAATCCAGAAGTGGGTTACCGATGGAGTGAAGCCATTTAGAGTACTATACCCGTAAATGGGGTCGTCACTATCTTCCACTGCCGCACCAACAGCAACAGCATACAAACTTCGCCAGGGATTGTTCGCATTCTGATACTCGTCGCTCAGCCACGGCTGTCCGTTCGGATAAAAAATTTGCTGTTTTAAATTTCGCAACAACGTTGTATCCCCGCCACGCGACAGAAAGTCCTGTTCAAACAAACGAAATGCTTGTGCCACAATGTACTGGTGTGTTTCTTTGCTGAAAGAAAATGCACTTTGGCAACACATCAATACGGCAAGAAAAAATAATAATCTTTTCATTCCTTTTCTTTTAAAGTCCGCATAATTTTTGACGTCAATATATCGATTCCTTTCACATTTTGTCCCCCCATCGGAATAATAATATCCGCATACTTCTTGGCAGGTTCGATAAAACTTTCATGCATCGGTTTTACATACATCAGATAGTGTCGGATGGCACGATCAAGGTCTCGTCCCCGCTCGTGGATGTCTCGCTGAATAATGCGAATAATTCGTTCATCCGAGTCGGCGTCCACATAAACCTTAAGGTCTAAATGTTCCCGCAAGTCGGGATCGGCAAATATCAAAATTCCTTCCACAATCAGGACCGATCTCGGCTCAATGGGAATGGTTTCTTCGCCACGGCGACAAGTTACATAAGAATAGGTCGGCATGGGCACCGTTTTTCCTTCCCGCAACGCTTTGATATGTTCAATCATCAAAGGAAATTCAATCGAGGAGGGATGATCGAAATTAATCTTTTCTTTAGCTTCTTGTGACAAATTCGGCTGATCATAATAATAGGCATCCTGTGCCATCACACTCACCGAGTTGGCGGGAAGACTCTTGATAATTTTGTTCACTACCGATGTTTTGCCCGAACCGGAACCGCCTGCTATGCCAATGACTAACATAAGATTAATTTTTAAAGATTTAAAGATACAAACGTACAAAAATAGTAAAAACTCACTTATATCGGAAAATTGATGTAAAAAACTTACCATTTTTATATTTTCGGAGGAGAAGCTCCATAGATTGGGGCAATTTTCCTATTTTTGCAATCGAATTTAGAATAAATCGACATGAACAAAACAAACTATCTCCAAAATCCCTATTTTGAAAATAAAAGTTATTGGATGCAACTCGGTTACCTCCTCCTCATTTTTGCCGGAGGACTGTTTATCATCTCTGCGTTCGGACAACTATTGGGACAGTGGATATGGGGAGATTTCGGACAACTGACCGGCAGTACAAAAGCCGATTTTATTCGATTTTCACAAACCTTTTCTTCCATCGGAAGTTTTTTAATTCCGGCAATTTTCTTCAGTTATCTGGCCACTCGCCACCCATTTCGATACAGCAACAGCACGCAACTACCCTCTTCCTTTTCCGTCGGCATGGTCATCTTCCTCTCGTTGCTCTTGTTGCCGATTGTCATGCTGGTGGCCTCATGGAATGAGATGATTACCCTACCCAATGCGTTGGCCGGTGTTGAGAAGTGGATGCGCAGTCAAAGCCAAAAATCCGAAGAACTGCTCCAACTGCTCACGGCCGACCTCAGCCAAAAAACCCTATTTTTAAACCTCATCGTATTAGGTCTTTTGCCGGCCGTCTGCGAAGAATTTTTCTTTCGCGGCACCCTGCAACCGTTTTTCAGAAAATGGACCGGAAATCCGCATATAGCCATCCTAATTACCGCTTTCATCTTCAGCTTCATGCATTTTGAATTCTTCGGTTTCATCCCCAGATTTCTGTTGGGGCTCTATTTAGGATATCTTCTGCTTTGGAGCGGTTCCATTTGGGTGCCCGTCATCGCCCATCTTTGCCACAACGCCTTTTCCATTCTGCTCCAACATTTGGCGCTGCGACAAGGCATAGACACGGAGCAACTACAAGCCACCGACCTCTATGCATACATCCCATTGTTTTTGGTTTCGCTCATCGGCTTCATCGTCGGCATCAATTGGCTACGAAACAGAGAAGCCATGCGTCACGCAAAAAAATAAAAAAGAATGCACTTAATAGATCTTAGCGTCCGTATTTTTTTCTATTTTCCTCACTAAATACCACAGGTATATTCCAATATTGAGCCACATATTTGCCCTGTGTATAGTAGATAGTCCATTCAGGTATTAATGAAATTACTCTTTTAGCTTCATTGTCAAATGGGGGGCCGGCTCCTATTTCAATTCTCACTTCTTGTATTTTCCCGGGTTGCCGTATTACAAAGCTTAGCATCACTTTAATTGTACTATCCTTAAGTTCTGGAATGACATCCCAATTAATGTTGGAATATATAAATTTTTGCAAAACTTCAGGATCTTCTGTATATATGGATATTTTTGATTTTTCTAAATTATTATACTCTTGTATGTCAACTATAATTCCATCATCAAAGGTAAGTCTAATCTCTTTTTCAAAAACATAACCACCACGAGCATGATCATAATATATCGTTTTCCCTTGGGACAACCAAAAATCACCACTAACCCAATCTGCTTTTACAATTCCGTTTTTATATTTTTCCGGAAATAAACGGAATAAATCAGCTTTCAAACTGTCTCTATGATCATCTTTGTAAAAATAATTGCAACTATATATAGCTATTAAATAAAGTTCATTGTCAATTATTTTCCACTCAGCCTGATAACCCCGACCACAACTAGTTGAATATCCCTTTTCTTTAACTCCAAATAAAAACTCACTAGTTAAATCAAACTCTTTCCATAAGTCCAATGGAAAAGGTCTCAATAAACAAATTGAATCATTCCAATGAATAAGGTCACCACGTTGCGGAGTAGCAAATGAGATTAATACATTAGTCAAAATAATCAAGATAAATACAATGGACTTTTTCATAATATGCAAACTATGTACGACACAAAAATCTTATGGACTCTATATTCAAGTTGATAATAATTGTTAGTTTTTTTTCATCTCTGAGACACGGAGCTCTTTCGATTTCGCATTGATTAATAACAAGGATTTTTTCGTTTCTCTGAAGTGGTGAATTCGTTTTTTAATAATTTTATCTTTCAATTATTTTATAGGATACAAAAGTAATCATTTTTTCAAAAGAATAGTTTTTTAAAAAAAAATTACAAGTCTAAACTTTTTTCATTCATGGGACTATTTTTCTGGATGAGAGATATTTTCTATTAGGGCGTGCCGGCTTCGCCGTCGGTCTCCGGCTCCAAGTCCGCAGCCGGTAGCCGTGTGCTCGCAAAGCCACAAAAAGAGCTTCCTCCGGTCGCTTTTTTGTGGCAGCGGCACATCGTCTCCCGTCCTTGCGGGCTTTCTGCCTACGACCTCACGCGGGAGGAATAGCAAAGACCTTGAGATTTGGTGGTAAATTCTTCATAAATTTTCATCAATTCCCATTTAGCTAAAAATTTCCAAATTTCCCCAACCACAAAATCCTTTCCATAAAAATAAAAACTATAAAATCATTTGGGATTATTAAAATAAAAGTTATTTTTGTGGTTCTAGTTGTAGTATCAAAAATATACATAAACCATATGTTATCGCCAATTATAGAAGCGGCCTGCATAACAAATAACGAATAGACAAAAGAAGAAATGCCATTTACATTCTCACATCCAGGAATTGTTTTACCCTTGACTTTTTTGCCGAGAAAATGGTTCTCACTAACTGGACTTATAATCGGAAGTTTGACACCCGATTTTGAATATTTTTTAAGAATGAGAATTAAGAGTCTATATAGTCACTCTTTAGACGGACTATTTTGGTTCGACTTGCCTATGGGACTATTACTTGCTTTCCTTTTTCATAATATCATTCGTAACGAACTATTCGACAATTTGCCGACTATTTTAAAATCGAGATTTGTAGCATTTAGACAGTTTGACTGGAACCGCTATTTTAGTAAAAATTGGTTAATTGTGATAATTTCAGTTTTAATTGGAGCAATATCGCATATTTTGTGGGATAGTTTTACACACGAACATGGTTATTTTGTGCAAGCAATTCCTACATTGACGAACTCCTTGGATTTTTTGGGAATTCAAGTGCCAATATTCAAAATCCTGCAACATTCAAGCACCTTAATTGGTGGATTCGTAATTTTATTTGCGATTTACAAACTGCCGGAAAACAAGATTGAGAAAGAAAATATAAATTTTAAGTACTGGATCATTATTGCAGGAATGACTTTGTTTATTGTTGCGTTCAGACTATTAAGCGGACTTGAATTTAAACAATACGGAAATTTAATCGTGACAGCTATTTCCGCAGGAATGATTTCACTAACTTTGACACCATTAATAATAATGAAAACAAAATAACTGGCAGTAAAAAACAATATAGCCAAAAGGAATTCAGGTATTTGCGAAGGGTTTTAGCCCGTTTCAACTTTTCGTGTACCTTGATAGAAAATCGCCCGTAATCACTTACTGACCATATTGTCAACCTTTATGTATAACCTTATGATGACACTACGAAACATATTGACCATATTGATAATTGGAACAACTTTTCAACTTTTCGGACAAAGTACTGAAAAAGACACAACTTTTATTTTTAAGGACACAGTTGAAGGAGAAGTTCAAACTATTTTTATTGACAACAACAAGGATAGCAAATTTTATGACCGCATATCACACTTCAATTTCCAGTATTTCGACAATGAAAGTTATAAATATTCAACAGACTATTTAAAGGAACAAAAAATAACTTTGACAAAAGCTAAACCCATAATTCCTTGGACAAATTGGGTAACATTGGAACAATATAAAGGACAATATTACGCATACCACCCTTGTGACTTTTTATTTCATTTCCGGCAATCAGTAAATGACACAACATTTATTGACTGGACTGGAGAAGGCCCCATTGCAAATAAAATAATCGAACAGAAAAAAATTGACAATAATACCTATGAGTTTAAACTGACTGGTATTTCAGACAAAAACAGAAAAATAATTATTCATATAATTGACCATCATAAAGTAATTGCTGTTTTTGAAGAAATAACGAGCGAATCAGACAATAGATATTATTTAATGATAGCAGCAGACAAAATAAAAAGTGTTCCAATTATAGTAAATCATTGCCCGACGCAGAAACAAACAGAATTAAAATTTGACGAACCTGACTTTAAAACTTTATTAATAACGAAATGACAAAAAAAACTACACATAACAACACCTACCCAAAAGTGGGGGTTTATTGGTTAAATCAAGCTTTTTGATTCTCTCAAAGTTTTTGCTTGATTGAGAGTGAAGTGCTTCGAAATCTCCACTTTATGGCAGCTGCAAACCGTTAGTATGCATTAAAATATCATTTTAGAAAGGGAGATCTTTTTTTGAAAGATTTATATATTTTTGTAAATAAAAGACATGACAGAATCAGAAATAAA
>CAZWCI010000096.1:0-6934 GCA_964632815.1 uncultured Lentimicrobiaceae bacterium
CCAATAATTGTCCGCTTCATTTTTATCTCCCCAATACAATTACGCCCTTTTACCCTGATGGAATAAATGATTATTTTATGCTTTCCAACACGGATGGCATTCGCTCTCTCGAAATAAATATTTATGACCGATGGGGAAAATTAGTCTATGAATCAAAGGATATCAATTTTAAATGGGACGGAAAAATAAATGGAGTAATACATCCCAATCATATATTTAGCTATCGTTTGTATGTAATGGGATTTGACACTAAAAGATATGTTGTAAAAGGAACTGTAACCGTTCTTTAAAATAATATTTGTATCTTTTTCTTCTATATTTTTACAAGTAATTTGTGTTTTTGGGTCTGTAATTGCATAATTTCATGTAAATTTGCAAAAATTTATTGCTATGCTACAGATGCAAATTATTCGGGAAAACCCCAACGAAATCATTAATAAACTGAAAGTTAAGAATTTTAATGCGTCTGAGTTGGTACATTCAATTTTAGAACTTGACTCCCAAATCAGAGCAGATAAAAAAGCATTAGATGAAAATCTGATGCAGCAAAACACAATTGCTAAAGAGATCGGACAATTATTCCGATTGGGAAAAACAAACGAAGCCAATGAGCTAAAAGAAAAAACCGGTATTTTAAAAACAGAGGAAAAAGAGTTACAACAACGATTAAGCAATACTACTTCCCTGTTGGATGAATTGGTTGTTCAACTCCCCAATACGCCTCACCCTTCTGTGCCTTGTGGTAAGGGTGCCGAAGATAACGAAATTGTTTATCAAGAAGGAGACCCTACCTCAACATCAAAAGAAATGCTTCCTCATTGGGAATTGGTAAAAAAATATGACATCATTGATTTTGATTTAGGTAGCAAAATAACTGGAGCCGGCTTTCCTGTTTACAAGGGGAAAGGTGCTAAACTTCAACGTGCACTCATCAGTTTTTTCTTGGATTCGGCAACTGAAGAAGGTTATCTGGAAATACAACCTCCATACATGGTGAATGAAAATTCGGCTTATGCTACGGGACAACTTCCTGATAAAGAAGGACAAATGTACCATGCCACCGTTGACAATCTATACTTAATTCCGACCGCTGAAGTTCCTGTCACTAATATGTATCGAGATGTCATTTTGAAAGAAAATGAGCTTCCCTTAAAAAACTGTGCCTATTCTGCATGCTTCCGCCGCGAAGCTGGTTCCTACGGAAAAGATGTTCGCGGATTAAACCGCCTCCATCAATTCGATAAGGTGGAAATCGTACAAATTGCCCACCCAGACCATTCATATCAAATATTGGAAGAGATGAAAAAATATGCTTATTCTCTCTTACAAAAATTAGAATTACCTTTTCGCGTCTTGAGACTATGTGGTGGCGATTTGAGTTTTACCTCTGCCCTAACCTATGACCTTGAAGTTTTTTCTAAAGCACAAGAAAAATGGCTTGAGGTAAGTTCTGTTTCTAATTTTGAAACTTTCCAGGCAAATCGTCTGAAAGTTCGTTTTAAAGATGAAGCAGGGAAAACACGCTTAACCCATACTCTAAATGGAAGTGCCCTTGCCCTTCCAAGAATTATGGCTGCACTAATCGAAAATAATCAAACTCCGGACGGAATTGTGATTCCTAAAGTCTTACATAAATACACCGGTTTCTCAATAATCAGCTAATATTTTATTCCTGTTTTTATGAAAAAAATTGCTTTTATAAGTCTTTTTCTTATTTTCTCTTTATCAATTTTTAGCCAAACGACGACAAAAAAAGAGAAAATTGATAGTGCCACAACATTCATCTGGACTGAAGCTAATTTTTCATATCAATTTCCATTTGGGGAACTTTATAAAACTTTTAAACCAAATTTTAATCTTGGCACCGGTTTCACCTGCAAAACCACTTCTAATTGGTCATATCATATACGCTTTAATTATCTCTTTGGCTCCGGGATTCGCTGTGACATTAAAGATATTTTAGGCAACATGGTAAATTCAAATGGAGATGTTATTGACGGATATGGCATGAAAGCTACTCTTGATATGGAAGGACGTTATTGGTATTTGGCCGCTGGATTTGGTAAAATAATTCCCGTTTCTTCACGTATGAGAAATTCAGGAATTTGGATAACCGCAGATGTCGGTTATTTCGTACATAAGATCCATTTTACTGATAATGATCATTTAATAGACCAATTGGATGGTGATTATAAAAAAGGGTATGACCAACGCTCTGCCGGTTTTTGCATGACACAATTTATTGGATATCTGCACCTTGGAAAAGTAAGAGTGGCAAGTTTCTATGCCGGTATAGAAATTTCTGAAATGTGGACCGCTGCTACTAGAAATTATAATTTCGTCTATGGACCGACAACCGATGAAAAAAAATTCAGTGCACTGCTTGGCATTAAAGTAGGATGGATTGTTCCCCTTTACGAAAAAAAGAAAACACAGACTCTATATTATAGATAGTATGAGATTTTTTTATACGCTCGGTATTTGTTTATATTATGCTGTAATCTATTGCATTAGCCCATTTCATTCTAAAGCGAAATTATGGATAAACGGACGTAAAAAATTATTCCCTGCGCTAAAATCTGCTTGTCAAGATAAAAAAATTGTATGGGTCCATTGCGCTTCTTTAGGTGAATATGAACAAGGACGTCCCTTAATTGAAAAAATAAAAAGTGAACATCCGGAACTATCTGTCCTTTGTACATTTTTTTCTCCTTCAGGATATGAAATTAAGAAAAATGACACTCTTCCTGACTTTGTTTTCTATCTTCCTATTGATACCATTCATAACTCAAAAAAATTCATTGAACTTGTCAGGCCTCAGGCAGCCATTTTCATCAAATATGAATATTGGTATAATTACATGAACCAATTGCATCAAAATAATATCCCTTTTTATTATGTATCCGCAATTTATAGAAAAGACCAACCTTTTTTCCATTGGTACGGAAGATGGTTTAGGCATCAATTGGCAAAATGTACATACATATATTTACAAAATCAAGCATCCAAGGAGTTATTGAATTCTATAGGAATTGACCATGGTGAAGTAATCGGAGATACAAGATTTGACCGAGTATATCAAACTGCTTTAGAACCTAAATCTTTAGATTTCGTAACTCATTTTAAAGCAGATAAAAAAGTTATCGTCTGTGGAAGCACATGGCCTGAAGATGAACAAATTCTTTGCAATGCAATTTCCCTTTTTCAACAAAAATTTAAATGGATTATTGCGCCACATCTTATTGACAAAGAACATATTAATGAAATTAAGTCCAAATTTTCCTCCTATAAAACAATTTGCTATTCAGAAATTCAATCACAAAATTTAACCGAATATGATATTTTTATTATCGATACCATCGGCCTTTTGAGAAAACTATATTATTATGGAGAATATGCATTCATTGGAGGTGCTTTTAAAACCGGATTACATAATATAATAGAAGCCTCCGTCTTTGGAATACCTGTCTTTTTTGGTCCTCATTACAAGAAATTTAATGAAGCAAATGAGTTGGTTGCCCTCCAGACTGCTTTTCCCATAGAAAACGCAGAACAATTTGTTCAAAAAATTGAAGAGTTGGAACTTAATCAAGAAAAATATATTTTGATTAGTCAAAAAACAAAAAAATATATTGTTAATAATTTAGGAGCTGTTAACAAAATAAAAATTGATTTTTCTTCTTGAATCAAAATCTAATAATTAATATAATTGATTGATTATTTGACACATCAAGATCAATAGAAAGATCCATAACATCTTTCTGAATCACTTAAAATTATAAGGAAAAAAGGAAAAAACGATTATTAATAAATATTTCTTATGTTTGCAATCTAAAATGGGTATGATCATTTTAGATTTTATTAAAAGAAATATTAAAATCCCCACCATAAATTAAATATCATGAAAATTACAAGAGTCTTTGATTTTTTAAATCATTTGCATGAAAATTATAACAAACCCGACATTATATGCGGAAGGAATAAAGAAGGAGAGTGGAGAAAATTTAGTACAGATGAATATATTGAGATTTCACATTCTTTATCGTGTGCATTTTTAGAACTTGGTTTACAGAAAGGCGACAAAATTGCAACTATCATGCAAAATCGCCCGGAATGGAATTTTATGGATATGGGAATTATGATGGCAGGAATGGTACATGTTCCGATATATCCGACTTTAAATGTAAAGGATTATGAATTCATTCTGAATCATTCAGATGTAAAGTGCATTGTCATTGGCGTAGAATCTATTTATCGTAGAGTTGAACCTGCTATTCCGAATATTCGTCAGGAACCATTTATTTTCACAATAGACACTATTGAAGGACAACCAAATTTTGAAGAACTTTTACAAAAAGGAAGAGCAAGTCGTGATAAATGGATGCCGATTGTAGTAGAAACAAAAAAAGAAATCACTGCAGAAACTATGGCAAGCATCATATATACTTCAGGAACAACAGGAAACCCAAAAGGGGTGATGCTCTCACACAAAAATATTGTGACTAATGCATTGGCTATTGCAGACGTACAAGTGATTGATCATACTTGTAATATTTTGAGTTTTCTTCCATTGTGTCATGTATATGAACGTGCAACAAATTATAAATACCAATATCTTGGTGCCAGTATATACTATGCCGGAAGTTTATCCACTATTGCCAAAGATTTAAAGGATATTCAAGCTTCAGGTTTCTGTTCGGTACCAAGAGTTTTGGAAACAATGTTTGATAAATTACGCGCTGCTGGTAAAGATATGAAAGGGATCAAACGAAAAATATATTTTTGGGCATTTAATTTGGCAACACAGTATGATATAGACAATAAAAATTGGTATTATCAAAAGAAAATCGGTTTGGCCGATAAATTAGTATATTCAAAATGGCGCGAAAAGTTGGGAGGCAAAGAGATGATTATCGTTTCGGGAGGTTCTGCCATCCAAGAAAGAATTGTAAGACTATTTTCTGCAGCCAAACTGAAAGTTTATGAAGGATATGGACTTACCGAAACATCTCCTGTAATTGCTGTCAATAATCCAAAGAAAAATATTTTGAAAGTGGGAACCGTAGGAGAAATATTACCATGTATCGAATTTAAATTAGCTGATGATGGAGAAATATTGACTAAAGGAGATTGTTTGATGATGGGTTACTATAAAGATGAAGAATATACCAAACAAGTTATTGATGAAGAGGGCTGGTTTCATACCGGAGATATAGGTATGCTGGTTGAAGGAAGATTTTTAAAAATAACGGATCGAAAAAAAGAGATTTTTAAATTGTCAAACGGGAAATATATTCCTCCCCAAATCATTGAAAATAAACTTAAGGAATCAAGTTTTATTCAAAATGCAATGGTTGTTGGAGAAAATGAAAAAATTGCATCGGCAATTATTCTTCCGGATTTTAATACCCTTCATTTTTGGTGTGCCAAACATAAGATTCACTTCTCCTCTCATGAGGAACTTATTACACTTGCTCCTATTATTAAACGCATTCAACGTGAAATAGATTATATTAATAAAAGTCTGGCTGATTACGAACAAATTCGGAAATTTAAATTAGTTAGCGATGAATGGAGTACCCAAACCGGAGAGTTTTCTCAAACACTCAAATTGTGTCGCTCGTTTCTACATAAAAAATATGATCATCTGATTCAAGAAATGTATAATCATGCTCCTGAAAATTAATTTTTAGTCAATAAAACACATATCATTTAACATGGAATTAGGTTTTATTAACGTTTATTAAGAAAAAATCACAATAAGTGTTAATTTACATCTAAATATATAAAATTGATTATCAATTACTTATAAAACGTACCGAAAAAAAAATATTAAAAATTGCTAATGCTATAAAAAAAGTAGTATTTTTGCACGTTAATTTTAAAAACTAAAACTATGGCAACAATTATTGAAAAAGTTCAAGAAATAATTGCAGAGAAATTAAGCGTTGATGCATCTGATGTGACTGCAGAAAAGAGTTTCACGAACGATTTAGGTGCAGATTCATTAGACACAGTTGAATTAATTATGGAGTTTGAAAAAGAATTTGGAATTTCTATTCCGGATGATCAAGCTGAAAAAATTACCACTGTTGGTGATGCAGTGAAGTACATTGAAGATAACGTAAAATAGTTTATTCTCTTTAATGAAATTAAAAAGAGTCGTTATTACAGGTTTAGGAGCCGTTACTCCCATAGGCAACAATGTTCCTGATTTTTGGAATGGGTTGATTACGGGAGTCAACGGAACTAATCTGATAACCCATTTTGATACAGAACCCTACAAAACTAAGTTTGCTTGCGAACTGAAGAATTTCGATATATTAAATTATATTGATTCTAAAGAAGCTCGCAAAATGGATCCCGGAGCTCACTATGCTATGGTTGCCTCTATGGAAGCTGTTGCAGATAGTGGCATGGATTTGGAAAAAATAAATTTAAATCGTATTGGGGTTATTTTAGGATCGGGTATCGGTGGAATGCACTCTTTTTCAGAAGGATTCCGAGATTTTTTTAAACAAGATCAGAATCCTAGATTTATCAGTCCTTTTTTTATTCCTAAAGTTTTAGGAGATATTATTCCGGGACTTATCTCGATTAAATACGGATTTAAAGGTCCAAATTATTCCACCACTGCGGCTTGTGCTTCTTCTGCAAATGCTATTACAGATGCTTGCCATTTTATACAATTGGGTAAAGCGGATGCTATCCTTACCGGTGGTTCGGAGGCTTGTATTGTAGATGCAGCAATGGGAGGTTTTATCGCCATGCATGCCTTATCCACTCGAAACGATGATTATCTGACCGCATCCCGTCCTTTTGATGTTGGCCGAGACGGATTTGTTATGGGTGAAGGATCTGGTGCTCTTATTTTAGAAGAATATGAACATGCCAAAGCGCGTGGAGCAAAAATATATGCTGAAATTATAGGTTC
>CAZWCI010000097.1:0-6741 GCA_964632815.1 uncultured Lentimicrobiaceae bacterium
TCTTTTTGCCGTAATATGGATGGCTTTATTAGGGATCCAAGCACAAACAGTAGATCCGCAAGCTGTCGATGGCGTGATTTATGTAAAATTTGTCGATAGCTATCCTTTGCACTTTCAAGTAAACGAAGACAGAAGTGTTAATCCTGACGAATTCCCATTTCTACAAGATGTATTTGATAAGTATGAGGTAGTCGGAATGGCACAGACTTTGTACCTTTTTAACGACCAAAAGTTATTGAGAACGCTCAAAATCGGTTTTGCCGCCAAAGAACAAGTTACCGATTTCATTAAAGACCTGGCTCAATTCCCTGAAATTGAATACGCTGAAAAAGTAGCTCTTAAAAGACCTTTATACACCCCCAATGATCCTTACTATGGAACCGTAAATGGTGTAAACGTAAAGTGGCATTTGGATAAAATTAATGCTTCGGCTGCATGGGATCTTCAACAAGGAAATGCTTCCGTGAAGGTAGCTATTGTGGATAATGCCGTTTGGGGAGCCCATCCCGATTTAGGAATCAGTGCAAGTAATCTTTGTAAGGTTTACGGGAATTACTACAACCCATCATATCTTACCAATTCAACAACTGCTGCCAATCCGCCTACTTCCGTAAACCAAAATACAGTATGTTCCGATATTAACAGCTGTCTCGCATACGATTGGTCACACGGAACCCATTGTGCCGGTCTTGTAGGTGCTAAAAATAACAATAGTGTGGGAGTTGCTTCCATCGGAGGCGGCGTTACCCTAATGGGTGTGCGCATTGCAGAAGATGATGGTTCTATGTATTTCGCCAATGAAGGCGTACAATGGGCTGCCAATAACGGGGCAAAAGTTATCAGTATGTCTTATGGTGGAACTTATGCAGAAACAACTGAACAAAATTTGATGCAAACTTGCTACAATAATGGAATCATCTTAGTAGCTGCTGCCGGAAATGAAGGAGACTACGGAAATGAAATTAACTACCCTGCAGGATTTAATACTGTAATAGGGGTTGCTTCCATTGATAACAACGGAAAATTATCCGATTTCTCTCAATACGGAGCTGGAAGAGCTGATATCGCTTCGCCGGGAGGCTACTATGCGCAAACCGGTGCCGGTTCATATAATAATATTTACAGCACAACTTTTTCTATTACCCAATATTGGAAGTATATACAAAATATAGGTGGTACTGCTCCAGCAACCGGTGTCAATTACGACGGAATGCAAGGAACTTCCATGGCTTGCCCAATCGTGGCCGGATTATGTGGATTATTGGCTTCGGCTTATCCGTCCATTACCCCCGCACAAGCCCTCTCTTGCCTCCAAACTACTGCTACATCTCTTGCTTCCGGCTCAGCTCAGATTGATGGCAATGGTTATATCAACGCACAAGCTGCCGTACAATGTGCTATTACCCTCGGTGGCGGAACAGTAACACCAGTTACAGAGTGCGCCCAATTCACCAATTTATTGGAAACGGATCAAGCAGGATTTCTATTTGGACAAGATCATACCTATTCCATCTATTCATATGCTGAGTATTTTGCAAACAACACAACCCTCCATATTGATACGCTCGGTTTTTATACATACACCGTAAGTGCCAATAATCCAGCTACTTCTTCCATTACGGTTAAACTTTACAGCGAATCCGGTGGTGTGCCCTCCACATTGTTGTCTACCAGAACGCTTACCTATAACCAACTTACCGATGGTGGATGGACAGATGTCGTTTATTCTACTCCTGTGACAGTTACCGGCAATTTCTTTGCTGTGTTCGAACTTAATTCCACTCCCAACACAGATACATTAGACTTGGTAAGTACCAGCTCGGCCGGAAGAACTGCTGCCGATGTAACCGCCTACTGTTATCATGACAGTACATGGAAGAAAATTTCAATCTTTGTAGATAGCCAAGAAAATCCAATTTTGGGTTCATTCTTTGTTTATGTGTATGCATGCCCTGATGAAGAACAGCCGCAAACCTGCAACGCCCCGACCAATTTGACCGCTACACCGAATCATAGTCTCGGTAGAATTTACCTCACATGGACTTCTGTTAGCGGCGCCGTTTCCTATAATGTGTATCGCAACGGCACTCAAATTGCCTCTTCGATTACCGGGACGTCTTATACCGATATGACCGCTACCGTGGGAATTACCTATAGCTACACCGTGAAAGCGGTTTGCCAAAGCGGTGTTTCTGCGGCTTCCAATGCAGCCACAGCTAAACTCAATAACCCGAATACCGGAATCAATGAACTTGATGCTCAATTCGTTTCTATTTATCCTAATCCAGCTAAAGATGTATTGTTTGTACAACTCACCAATACCCTTCTCAACGAGATTGAAATTATTGACATGACTGGCCGTATTGTTGCCCGTTACGATAAAATCGGAACCTATAAAACCGAAATTGGATTGAACAACTTCTCCGATGCTGTTTATTTTATTAAAATTACCGCCATTGACGGAACTATACATTTCAATAAATTTATCAAGCAATAAACAAGTTTGATATATCGAAAAAGGGTGTTCTTCAGGAGCACCCTTTTTTATTTTCTTACAATCAAAACAACTATTTGTTGAATAATTATTAGGGCGTGTCGGCTTCGCCGCCGGTCTCCGGCTACAAGTCCAAAAGAAAAATAAAAATCTATTTAAACAACTTAATGCTTGTCGTTTGCTTTTTTGAATCGATAACCTGCAAAATATAGGCACCCGCAGGATAGGAGAAGGACTCTACGAACTGATTAATTCCGGGAGAAGCGTTGTGTTGAAACGTTTTGAGAAACTTACCTTCGATAGAGAAGAGGCGAAATTCGAGATTTTGTGGCACGGGGGACTCCAAAATAATTTCCATATCATCGCGCACCGGATTAACCACTCTTGCTTTAAGAGCCAACGATTGGGCATTGTCGGAAACAGAAAGTAACTTTCCCTCAATTTCAAAGTCCATCATCACCGGCAAATGGTCGGAATTACCGTACAAAGATACCAACACATTATTCGGAACCGAGTTGTTTGTGGGATTGAGCAAACTTTTATTATATCGGTTACCATCCTGGCCCAAAGCCCGATAGGAGCTATTGATCGACTTAACTCCTTTCAAACCGTAATATACGTAAGGAGAAACTAAAATCAAGTCAAAACGGTCATCCATGCCGCCTCCACTAAAGCAAGCGTCTTCGCTTCCAGCATGTGTGGATTGGGTATGTAAAGCCGCATAATCCTCATTACTGCCCCACTCTCCCAACTGATTCAGAGGATCATGAAAACGATAATTCGCATTGTCCCAATAAAGCACATTGGCAACTCCGCTATCTAAGTGTCCGTAGCAGTTAAAGTCGCCGGAAAGGATGTAGTTATCTTGTCCCATTGTTTCAAGTCGGTTCATCAAATCCAAGGTTGCCTCATAACGGCTTGTTTCATTACCTTCATAAGAACCTGCTTTCAGGTGAACGACAATAAAAGTAAGATAAGTTGTATCCCCCTGCTGCAACTCAGCAGAGTTATAGTACAATTGATATCCGTTGATATAGATTATCGGTGTCCACACATAAAAACCTGTCTTAAAACGAAACTTTCTGGTATCATAAAATATTCGATTGGAAATGGTAGACCATGAGTTCACGGTAGGGATTGTTGCATAATAATTTACACCGTCTTGATTCAGTACATTATTCAAAATTCGCTCCGTATATTCCTCTTCCTTTCCGAGTTCATTCACACAAAAAACATCCGGTTGGGCATACTTAATAATATTCTTCAAATATAAATCCTTTTGATCCAAGTTATTGGTATATTCATCACAATCGGTATAGTTTGCATTATTGGTATAATACAGCAAATTATACTGCATCAATCGAATCGTATCTGCAAAGAGTCCGTTACAAGTAAATACGAAAAACGAGAACAAGATTAAGGTAAGTTTTGTTTTCATAACATCATCTATATAAGTCTTTTAAAATAAAATCATAATTTTTTCGGGGGTAATAAAGCCGAAAAGTTGCAAAATAACTATAAAAATGAGGAAAATCATAATATAACGAATAAATCGAGCTCCTTTGGCGATTACGAAGTGAGATGCTATTTGGGCTCCAATCACGTTTCCTATGGCATGAATCAGTCCGAAAGTCCAGTTAACATTTCCGGCAAGGACGAAAACGAAAAGGGAGACAGGCACATAAATCAAAACCAGCAGATTTTTCATAGCATTGGCTTTAACTAATTCATTGCCGGTACCGAGCACCAATGCTGCCAGAAGTAAATATCCGATGCCGACATGAATAAACCCGCCATATATACCGATAAAGAAAAAAAGAATATACATATAGGGGCGGATCTTGGCATGCAGCAACTCTTCCTTCTCTTTAATCCATCTATCGGGTTGAAAAATAAGTGAAACGGCAAAAAAGACGGCAATTCCTCCGAATACGTAATTAAAAAAGGTATTGGAGACATTATTTCCGATAAAGGCACCTAAAATAGCACCCACTACTACGGGAAGGGATAGTTTGAATGCTTTTTTCCAATCAATCATTTTTTTGCGATGGAAATTAATTACGGCGGTAATATTTTGTGCGATGATAGCCACGCGATTGGTTCCATTGGCTACGACGGGAGGTAAGCCCATCAGCATAAGCACAGAAAGGGAAATAATCGTTCCCCCTCCGGCTAAAGTATTAATAAATCCGACGATAAGTCCCGAACATATCAGGATAATTGCATGAACCCAGGTAAGATCCACTTTGATTCAATCTTTATTGCTGATCTGATTCCACCAACTGTTTGTCGATGAAAATTCGGCCGCACGCTTCACAGACAATAATTTTCTTATGAAGACGAATATCTAATTGACGTTGCGGGGGAATAGTGCTAAAGCAACCACCGCACGCATCTCTTTCAATTTGTACAATGGCAAGACCATTACGTGCATTTTTACGAATCCGTTCAAACGCAACCAGCAAACGTTCATCCACAAGAAGCTTCAACTCATCAGCCTTCTCAATTAATTCTACTTCTTCTTTTTCTGTTTCCGCAATAATTGTATTCAGTTCTCCTTTTTTCTGTTCCAAAATATCGGTAAGTTCGGTAAGTTTGTGTTCTATATCGGTAATATCAGCTGTTTTAGTTTCCATTTCCAAGGTGTGTTTTCCGCGGTTTTTTTCCGATAACTGAATTTCGAGTTTTTGATAATCAATTTCTTTGGTTAAAGATTCATATTCACGATTGTTGCGAACACTGTTTTGTTGCTCTTCATACCTTTTGATTAGGGCTAAAGAATCTTTAATTTTAGTTTCTTCGGAAACAACTTTGCGTTTTAATTCCTCAATATCCTCTTGATATTTAGAAATACGGGTTTGCATTCCCTCGCAAGCATCTTCCAAATCCTGAATTTCTTCGGGCAATTCCCCGCGTAAAACACGAATTTTATCTACTTGAGAATAGATCTGTTGCAAATGATAGAGAGAAAGTAACTTTTGAGCAATACTTCTCTCTTCAAGACTCTCTTCTTCAACCGAAGAATCGTGACTGCCGGAAACTAAAATCGGATTTTCCGAATTATTATCCATAACTTCCGATGATTTTTCGACTGAAAGAGCTTGATCTTCTTCTACTTTTTTCTTTGCCATATGAATTTTATTTTCTTGGTAATCAATATTTTAAACTAAAATAATTCCGGATTTTTCACCCTCTAAAATAATGGTTGCAAAGTTACTAAAATTTTCTTTTAATTCATTGTAAATAATCTCTTTTATAAACGATTCCCCTTCAAAATGACCAATATCTGCAATAATCATCTGATTATCAACGGAAAAGAAATCATGATATTTCACATCTCCGGTAATAAATATATCGGCCCCGGCGGCAAAAGCCGTCCGAATAAAGCTACTGCCACTACCGCCACAAACGGCCACTTTCTGAATAGTTCGGTCTGTCTTTCCCGAAATACGGAAATATTCAATATTGAGTTCTTTTTTCATCACATCGAAAAAATACTCGGCTCTCATGGGCTGAGGCAATGTACCGATGCTTCCAAGACCGACTTGAGAGATAGAATTTTCCAACGTAAAAATATCAAAAGCCGGTTCTTCGTAGGGATGGTGGCGATAAAAGGTTTTAATTACTTTTTGTTGGATTGCTTTCGGGAAAATCATTTCCACCCGAACTTCATCCACCATTTCGGTAACATCCGCTTGCCCGATAAAGGGATTTGCCGATGTCAGGGGTTGGAAAGTACCTTTTCCTTCAGTACGAAAACTGCAATTGATATAATTTCCGATGGCTCCGCAACCTGCAGCAAACAAGGCATCAATGATGGGGACTTCTTCTCCGTTCGGAGCATAAAAGACCAATTTTCGGAAGAGTGCTTCTTTCGGAGCCAGTACTTTGATCTCTTTTAGTCCCAACTTTTTGGCAAACAACCAATTTCCCCCTTCGATGCCATTGTCGATATTGGTGTGCATGGAATAGAGTACCAATTTATGTTGTATGGCTTTAAAAATCATCCGTCCGGTCGGGAAGGTCGGCTCAATCTTTTGTAATCCCTTAAAAATTAACGGATGGTGAGAAATAATCAAATTGGCATTATGGGCAATTGCCTCCTCTATGGCTTTTTCGCTAAAATTGAAACAGACCAATGCTCCGGTAATCTCTTGTTCTTTATCTCCGCACTGCACCCCGCAATTGTCATACTCTTCCTGCCAATAGAGAGGGAATTTTCGTTCCAAATGTAAAATTACTTCTTT
>CAZWCI010000098.1:0-1974 GCA_964632815.1 uncultured Lentimicrobiaceae bacterium
GAAATTTCAATCTCTTTTCTGCCCCAATCTGCTAATTTAATATCAGCAATTTTGTACTTTAATTCGTAATCAGTCATAATTTTCTGTTTAAAATTCAATAATAAATACGGCTGCAAAGATACAAAAAATGAAGAGAAGATAAACCTGAAATACCAGATCTATTTAGCAATATGACGAATAACGTAATATTGTTTCGTTTCCCCTGATTTTATAGCAAACCTACGGTCTGCTTTATATCCCACAATCCATACAATTTCATCTTCCATACAAAGAAGAGGAATTCTGTGTTTGTGAGGAATTGAGATTTTCTCATTGGTAAATAAATCACTGACTTTCTTTTTCCCTTTCATTCCATAAGGATAAAAATAGTCGCCCTCTTGCCAATTTCTTAACGTTAAAGGGAAATGTAGCTTGTTTTTGTCGACATATATTGTATTCGGATCTCTCAGAAATTGAAGATCTTTTTTATAATCCAGCAATTCTACTGAATAACCATAATTATCCAAATCGGAGAGGTGCTCAATGACTATGTATAAGGGATTTATTTTCTTAATTTCTGAAATAATCAAATATTCCCGGTCTTTAATGAGTATATGTGTTCCTGAAGTGAATTTTTTTCCGGGAGTTGTATGTAGTTGCTGCACAATATTTTGGATGGTATTCGAATGAAAATTAAAATCTGTTAAAATTTCATGTAATAATAATTCCGAATGTCCACTATCAATGATTTCTTTTATTGAAATAAGGTATTCATTGTCTTTTTTTAATAAAAGATTGGTTTTAAGTATTTCTATTTTTTGTTGATAGAATCGATATTGTGCATTAAAAAGAGTAATATTTCTTGTAAAAGTCGATATGAGATTTGGATTTATTTCTTTCAGTTTTGGAATTATTTGCCATCGTATTTTGTTTCTTCGGAATAAATCTGAATAATTGCTTCGGTCAATACGAAATTCAATATGATTTTCTTCTGCAAATGTTAAGATATCTTCAGCAGTAAAAGGCAATAAAGGTCTGATAATTTTTCCGTTTATTGCAGGAATTCCCGTCATTCCTTTTAACCCTGTTCCTCTTGTTAAATTTAGTAATATAGTCTCTGCATTATCGTCAGCATGATGGGCGGTGGCGATATAATCGTACTCTTTTCCTAATTCATGAAACCATTCGTAGCGTAAATCTCGTGCGACCATTTCAACGGATTTTCCTGAATCTTGTTGCAATGCAATTGTATCAAATTCTTTGATGAATAAACGTTCATCTTTTAAATAGGGAATATTTTTAATAAATTCCATATCTTGATTAGATTCCTCTCCCCGTAAGTGAAAATTACAATGAGCAACATCAAAATCAAGTCCAAGATGATGAAACAAATAAGCCATAACACATGAATCAACGCCACCACTTACCGCTAAAAGAAATCTTTTTTTAAAAGGATTGTCAATCAGCGATTGGAGGTGGGTGATAAATTGTGTCGCATTTAACATTTATTTGTTATTCAATGATATTCATTTCTTGAATAAGTCTTTGTGCACCGGCATATTTGTCGATGATAAAAAGAACATATCTGATGTCAACATTAATACAACGTTGTAAATCATTATCGTATGCAATATTGCTGCTTAAAGCTTCGATATTGCCGTCAAAAGCACAACCGATTAATTCTCCTTTGGCGTTTAAAACAGGACTTCCGGAGTTTCCTCCTGTAATATCATTGTTAGTTAGAAAACAAACCGGAAGATATCCTTCTTTTGCTGCATATCTGCCATAATCCTGGTTCAATATCAATTCTTTCAGTTTTGCCGGAACATCAAATTCAGGGTCACCGGGAATCTCTTTTTCTAAGATTCCTTTTTGTGTGGTATAGTATTTGTAAAATACTCCATCTACGGGATAGTATCCGATTACCGATCCGTATGTGCATCGCATGGTTGAGTTGGCGTCGGGATACATTGCTTTATCTTTTTCCATCTCTTT
>CAZWCI010000098.1:2074-6539 GCA_964632815.1 uncultured Lentimicrobiaceae bacterium
GATCGGTTCCTTTCATCTCTTCTTGATAAGTTTCCATCAAGGAAGACCTTTTATCTTCAGAAAATGTTTTTTCATTTTCAGTAAGATTGAGACCAGTTAGTGAATAAGGCACAAAAATAGTTTTGGAGTTTTGTAAAATTAAATTTACATAATAAAAACATTTCATCCCCATCGTATCGTTTTCGGCACATATCTTTTCAATTTGCTTTAGAGGATTGCCATATATTTCTACTCTTTGCGGGTCTTGATTAATCCATTGAAGTAACTTGGCTTCCTGTTTGGCCTTTTTATCGGCAATTTTTAATTTTTTAAGACTAGCAGTTTCCCCTTTTTTATTTTTCCATGTATTGGCCATCATGGCATAGTCGGATGCATAATTGATTCTGACGATATCTCTTGCATTCATTTCTTCCCGAATAACAGGCAATATCATATCGAAAGCTTCCGTAAATGCGGCATTATCTACCCGAAGCATGTTGTTGATTTCGTAGGAAGTCATGAAGCGATCTGTAGTTCCGGGAAATCCCCAAATCATCGCATAATCTCCTGCCTCAAAACCTTTTATACTGATAGGAAGAACATATTTTGGTTTCAATGGAATATTCGCAGTATTATATTCTGCCGGATTTCCATTGGCATCCGTGTATATTCTAAATAAAGAAAAATCGCCGGTGTGTCTTGGCCAAACCCAATTATCGGTTTCGTCCCCAAATTTCCCTATACTGCTCGGAGGAGCCCCTACCAATCGCACATCTTTGTATACAATGTACACGAACATGTAATATTCATTTCCTTCATAAAATGGCTTTACGGAAATAGTATATTTCCCATTTTCTGAATTGTCGGCAATGAGTTTTTTGATTGCTTTTTCTATCGATGCTTCCCGATCACTTTTTTTGGTTTCAGCTGTGACATCAGCCAATACGATCTTGGTTACATCTTCCATTCTTACTAAAAAAGTAGCTGTTAGCCCTTCATTAGGAAGCTCTTCTGCAAAAGTTTTTGCCCAAAAACCCTCTTTAAGGTAATCGTGTTCTTCCGTAGAATGATCGGCAATACTCTCATAACCGCAATGATGATTCGTAAGCATAAGTCCGTCAGAAGAGATAATCTCTCCAGTACAGAAATTTCCCAATTGAACAATTGCATCTTTTAAAGATGAATTATTGACATCGTACAATTGTTCAGGCGTCATTTTTAAGCCTAAACGTTGCATCTCTGCATAGTTGTAATCCTTGATAAACATAGGAAGCCACATTCCCTCATCAGGAGGCGTTATGGCAACAACTTTCATTATGAAAATTGCAAATAGCGAAATAAGAAATGATTTTTTCATTTGTTGTGATTATTGATATTTGTTATACATATTTATCTCCAAAGTCAATTTGAACATCATTCACATATTGCCGAATTTGTTGTTCATTTTCTCTTTTGCAGATGAGTAAAACATTATCATTTTCAACAATGATGTAATCTTCAAGTCCTTCTACAACTACAACTTTATCCTTTGGCATGTGTATGATGCAGTTATGGGTATTATATGTTTTGACTTTTTTCCCAACAATAGAGTTGTGATTCGAATCTTTAGTTCGAATGTCATATAACGCTCCCCAAGTACCTAAATCTGACCATCCGAAATCAGCCGCAAAAACATGCACATTGTGTGCTTTTTCCATAATTCCGTAGTCGATGGATATGTTTTTACATATTTGATAAGTCTTTTGAATAAACTCTTTTTCAGCAGGTGTATTATAAATTTTTTCTTCGCGGGCAAACAATTCATCTACTTCAGGCAAAAACTCTTTAAAAGCAGTCTGAATTGATTTTAATGACCACATAAATATTCCAGCATTCCACAAAAAATCACCGCTCTCAATAAATTTTTTGGCCATCTCCAATTCAGGCTTTTCTGTAAAAGTCTTTACCGTATAAATGAAAGGATTTTCTGCGTACTTTTTATCTTCATTATATTGAATATATCCATATCCGGTATTTGGATAAGAAGGCTGAATACCAATGGTTAGCAACCAATCTTGTTTGGATGCAGCGTCTAATCCGGCAGTAATGATATCCGTGAATTGCTCTGAATCAAGGATGTTATGATCTGAAGGACTGACTACAATGACTGCATTAGGATTTCTTTGCTTGATTTTATAATTGGCATACGCAATACAAGGAGCTGTATTTCTTCGTGCCGGCTCTAAAACAATCTGTTCTTCATTGATGTCAGGGATTTGCTTCTTGATTAAATCTAAATAAAGCGAGTTGCTCACAATGTAGATGTTTTCTTTCGGACAAATTTGTTGAAATCGTTTAAAGGTTTTTTGAATAAGAGAAGTGCCGTCTCCTAAAATGTCAATGAATTGTTTGGGAGTTGCGGTTTTACTCATGGGCCAAAACCGAGCACCAATGCCCCCGGCCATGATGATGCAATAATAGTTGGAGTTCATTATTCCGAAATTTAGAATTAGGTTGCAAATATACAAAATTAATAATGAAGTCCTGAAATGATACTTGCGATAACAAAAAATGATGTAAATTTGCAACATCAATAAAATAATCTCTATTAATCTGAAATTGTTCACGTAATGAAGAAATTTGCTCTGTTTTTTTTACTGTCTGCTCTTGTAGGAAATGTTCTGATTGCCCAAAATATTGAAGAAGACAATGAAGGGGATTTACTTATCGAAGGTAAATATTCGGGTAAAAATATAGTGGTTCTGAATCCTTCTGAAGGTGAAAATTTTTGTATTGATCAGGTATGGGTGAACGGACGAAATATTAACGTTACGCTTAATTCGAATTCTTTCGAAATTCCGTTGGAAGGTTTTATGATTGATCAAATCGTCTCTATTCAAATTCATCATCATGCCAATTGCGTGCCGGTTATTGTGAATGCTTATGATTTGATTAAAGAACGAGAGTTTACACTTTCTTCTTTTAACTTTGTCAAAAGAACCCGGCTGTTGTCTTGGGAAATTAAAGATTTGGATTCAAGCAAAACCTATTCTATTGAACAATATGTTTTTGGAAAGTGGATTTCGGTTAAAGAACTGGGAAGCCCTGCTGAAATGGCATTCAATACCTTTGCACCTGTGGTTAATTCAGGGATTAATTTTTTTAGATTAAAAGAGACAGATGAATATGGGAAAGTTCTTGTTTCCCAGTTGATTAAAGTGAAAATTCCTAATAGAAATATCGAAATTAAAAAATTTAAAGTAACGAAAGATCTTGAATTTACAGACATCACTCATTATGAAATTATTACGGAAAACGGATTTTTTGTTACAAGTGGAATTGCAAAGTCAGTTGATGTATCTGCTCTGGAAAAAGGAAATTATTTCGTAAACTTTGATGGAAAACAAGCAGTTTTTGTTAAAAAATAAAATAATGCAAGAAGAGGTACAAAAAGTTTATTATACTATCGGAGAAACAGCTGAAATGTTTCAAGTAAATCCTTCTTTATTAAGATATTGGGAAAAAGAATTTGATGTTATCAAACCTTTTAAGAATAAAAAAGGAGACCGCTATTTTAGTCTGAAAGATATTGAGACTATTCGCACTATTCATTATTTGACGAAAGTGAAAGGATATACGTTGCAGGGTGCAAAAGACGCAATGAAGCATAATCCGGATGCAGCATCAGGTCATGCTCAAATTGTTGAAACACTTACCAAAATTAAAGAATGGTTGCTGAAGATTAAGGAAGAATTATAAATTTATATAAACAAACATTTAATATTATGCCGAAAATATCTAAAAAAGGCTTGGAAATGCCTTCGTCTCCAATTAGAAAATTGGTGCCGTATGCTGATGCAGCAAAACAAAGGGGAGTTCATGTGTATCATTTGAATATTGGGCAACCGGATATCGAAACTCCGGAAGGAGCGAGAAATGCAGTCCGAAATGCCGATATCAAAGTGATAGAATATAGCCATTCTGCAGGGATCCTTAGCTATCGTAAGAAATTGGCCGAATACTATAAGAGTGTTGGAATTGATATCACCGAAAATGATATTATTGTAACCAATGGGGGCTCCGAAGCCATTCTGTTTGCGTTTAACAGTTGTATGGATCCGGGAGATGAAGTAATTGTTCCCGAACCTTTTTATGCCAATTATAATGGGTTTTCACAATCATGCGGCGTGAAAGTAAAACCAATTTATTCTTCAATAGATAATGGTTTTGCCCTTCCTCCCATTGAAGAGTTTGAGAAGATTATTACGCCCCGGACAAAGGCTATTATGATTTGTAATCCTAATAATCCTACGGGATACCTATATTCGAAAGAGGAGTTGATTACCTTAAGTAAAATTGTAGAAAAACATGATATTTTCCTTTTTGCCGATGAGGTTTATCGCGAATTTTGCTACGATGGAGCTCCACATTTCTCTGTGATGCAATTGACTAATATAGAGCAAAATGTGGTATTACTCGATTCTGTTTCAAAACGATATAGTGCTTG
>CAZWCI010000099.1:0-6409 GCA_964632815.1 uncultured Lentimicrobiaceae bacterium
TTAGTTGCACCTATAAAACCGGCGGTCGTAAAATCATGAAAGCCAATGGAAAGGAGTATGAACGCCTGAGCGATCACATCGGTCGTTATCCGCTCATTATGGTTTCTCCTTACGACCACGATATTATTAATGACGGAAGCGAATTGAGACGCAAGTTTTTTGATGTGATTATTTCTCAATTCGACAAAGAATATTTACATCAACTGATTTCGTATCAGAAGATTTTGATGCAAAGAAACATCCATTTGAAACAGTGTATTGAGAGGCGCAACTATGACAAATCGTTGATTCATATTTTTGATGCGCAACTTATCCCGTTGGCTTCATACATTCATCAACAACGAAAGGAATTTATCGAGGCCATTTTACCTGTATTTAAAAATTATTACCAAGACCTTTCCGGAAATCGGGAAGAGGTGGATATTCAATATGAGTCGGGTTTAAATGAATTTTCTCCGGAAGAAGGTTTGGATAATGCCATTTCATTAGATTTTAGGTGCGGATACACTAATTTTGGGACACACAAAGACGATTTTCTCTTTTATATAAATGGAAATTCCGTGAAGCGTTATGGTTCGCAAGGACAACAAAAATCATTTGCTTTAGGATTAAAATTGTCGGAATTTGAGTACATATATAAGCAAAAACAACAAAAGCCGATTCTTTTATTGGATGATATTTTTGACAAACTTGATCCCAAAAGAACGGCGCATTTGTTGGATCTTGTAGGAAGAGATTTCTTTGGACAAGTATTTATATCAGATACGGATGAGCAGCGGGTAACGCAAATTTTAACAAATTTTGGGATTAACCATTCGCTTCATAATGTCAGTCAATCCGGTAAATAAAAAAGAGCCACTTTTCTGAACAAGTGGCTCTTTTTTTATAAAATCAGGCAAATTTGGTTTATTTAATAACACCTAATTGTTTTCCGACTTTAGTAAAGGCAGCAATACATTTGTCGAGGTGTTCGGTTTCGTGTGCTGCGGAGATTTGTACGCGAATACGTGCTTGATCTTTGGGCACAACCGGATAGTAAAAACCGGTAACATAAATTCCTTCTTCCTGCAATTGAGCGGCCATCGTTTGGGAAAGTTTGGCGTCATAGAGCATTACGGCGCAAATGGCTGATTGTGTAGGTTTGATATCAAATCCGGCGGCTTTCATCTTTGCGACAAAATATTCGGTATTGGCATGAAGTTTATCTTGTAATTCATTGGTTTGGGACATCATTTCCACCATTTTGCATCCGGCAGCGGCTACCAAAGGAGGAATGGAATTTGAGAAAAGATAGGGGCGAGAGCGTTGGCGCAACATATCGATAATCTCTTTTTTACCGGTTGTAAAGCCACCGATAGCGCCTCCAAAAGCTTTGCCTAGTGTTCCGGTAATAATTTCTACAGAGCCTCTTAAATTGTATAATTCGGTAACACCGCGACCGGTTCTTCCGACAACGCCGGCGGAGTGGGATTCATCCACCATCACCATAGCATCGTATTTATTGGCCAATTCCATGATTTTATTTAAAGGAGCCACGTTGCCGTCCATAGAGAATACGCCGTCGGTAACAACAAGACGAAAACGTTGTGCTTGTGCGGCTTGGAGTTGTGCTTCCAAATCGGCCATGTCGGCATTGGCGTAGCGATAACGAACAGCTTTACAAAGGCGAACCCCGTCAATAATTGAGGCATGATTCAATGCATCTGAAATGATGGCATCTTCGGGGCCTAACAGCGGTTCAAATACACCTCCGTTGGCGTCAAAGCAAGCTGCATACAGAATCGTGTCTTCCGTTCCGAAAAATTCGGCCAATTTTTTTTCCAACTCTTTATGTAAATCAGAACATCCGCATATAAATCTTACCGAAGCCATACCGTAGCCGTGCGTATCTAAGGCCTCTTTTGCTGCTGCAATTAAATTCGGATTATTGGCCAGACCCAAATAGTTATTGGCACAAAAATTAAGCACTTTTTTACCGTTTGCCAATGTTATTTCTCCACTTTGAGGGGAAACAATAATCCGTTCGTTTTTGTATAATCCGGCTTTTTCGATTTCGGATAATTCATTTTTTAAATAAGATTGAAATTTATTGTACATGGTATTAAAATTTATGAATATTATATTGATTTATTTTCCTATATAGAAGCCGAGTCCTGTCATCAGGAGCGTTGCTGCAAAAGAGAGGCCGGCATAGAGAAAAGCGGTACTGTAGATTCCGGATTTTAATAAAGTCATGACTTCCCATGAGAAGGTAGAAAAAGTAGTAAATCCCCCGCAAAATCCCACGATTAAGATTAAATTAATGGATTGAGAAGGGTTTTTATACAAATATCCCATAAGTGTTCCTATAAGAAGGCATCCAAAAATATTAACCAAAAAAGTAGAAATTGGAAATTTTGGTGTAGTGTCCGCAAAACGGATAAAAGCTACCGAAATTCCGTATCTTACCAAACTTCCCATTCCCCCACCAACAAATATAAACATGAGCTCTTTCATCATATATTCAAAATTAATATTAATGCAATAACAATAAACTCCCGGCCATGATTGCCATTCCCGCAACCAATCCATAGATAGCTACATGATGTTCTCCGTATTCGCGGGCAGCGGGCAATAATTCATCAAGGGCAATGAAGACCATAATCCCGGCGACGACAGCGAAGGTGCCACCCAACACGATGGGAGTCATAAACGGAGCAAGAATCAAATAAGCAATAATTGCACCAATAGGTTCAGAAAGTCCGGATAAAAAGGAAAACAAAAATGCTTTTTTCTTGCTTCCGGTGGCATAGTAAATGGGTATTGACACGGCGATACCTTCCGGGATATTGTGGATGGCCACGGCTATGGCAATGGCAATCCCGATAGAAGTGCTGTCAACAGCTGCTGTAAAGGTGGCAATCCCTTCCGGAAAATTGTGAATTCCAATGACCAATGCAGTCATTAATCCCACGCGCATCATCTTTGCCTGAGCAGGGGGAGGTGTATTCATCTTTTCTACGGAGCGGATTTCGTGAGGATTTTCAAATGAGGGAATTAGTTTGTCGATGAGACCGATGATGAAGATTCCTCCGAAAAAGCATAGGACAGCCGTAAGCATCCCATGGTTTTCTCCCATTTCATTGATAAGAGTTGTTTGAGCATCTTTGAAAATTTCCACGAAGGCAATGTAAATCATTACTCCTCCGGACAACCCTAAAGAGAAAGAGAGAAATCGTTTGTTTGTCGTTTTGGCAAAAAAAGCAATTAAACTACCGATACCTGTTGCCAAACCGGCAAAAAGAGTAAATAAAAAAGGTAGTAAATAATTGGGTTCTTCCATTAAGATAGTCGTTTTTTTAGAATCTGAAGCATATCCGCGGTCATATCAGCAAGATTGTATTTGGGCTTCCAATTCCACTCTTCGCGAGCTGCGCTATCATCCATACAATTAGGCCACGAATCGGCAATACCTTGTCTCAAGGAATCCTCTCTATATTCAATTTGTAAATCGGGAATATGTTTTCTGATTTCATTAAATAAAGTTTCCGGCTCAAAACTCATGGCGGTGATATTGAAAGAATTTCTGTGAATGAGTTTGGTAGGATCGGCTTCCATAAGGTCAATGGCCGCTTTCAATGCATCCGGCATATACATCATATCTAAATAGGTGCCTTTTTTCAACGGACAAACAAATGTTTCTTTTTTAACGGCTGCATAGTACACCTCTACTGCATAATCCGTAGTGCCTCCTCCGGGTAAAGTAACATTTGAGATTAATCCGGGATATCTGACCGAGCGTGTATCAACACCAAAACGTTTGAAGTAATAATCGCTAAGAAGTTCTCCGGTAACTTTTGTTACGCCGTAGATGGTTTTTGGTCGCTGAATAGTATCTTGCGGGGTTCCGTCATGAGGAGTTTCAGGGCCGAATGCTCCGATAGAACTAGGAGTGAAAACGGCACAATTATACATTCTTGCAACTTCCAAACAGTTCATCAAGGCTCCCACACCTACGCTCCACCCTAAAAGAGGATTAGCTTCTGCTTTGGCCGATAATATGGCTGCTAAATTGTAAATAGTGTCAATTTTGTATTTCTTAACTGCTTCCGCAATATCGTTCAATTGAGTGGCATCAATTTTACAAGAAGGACCGCTTTCCATCAATTCGTTTTTTAACGGATATATAAAATCGGCTGCAACAACTTGGTCATTTCCGTAAATGTTACGAAGAGCCGGAGTGAGTTCGGAGCCAATTTGTCCGCAAGCCCCTATAACTAAAATTCTTTTCATAGTATCATTCTTTTTTCAAGGGGCAAAGTTACACGATTTTTTTATTACTTGTTCCGTTCATTCGAAAAAATATATTTATTTTTGCACGCTTAAACAGAAAGAATATGAATAATTCCCGTGTGCCGCAAAAGGTGTTATTTTTTAGCCGATGGACAAGAAAAAAATATGCTATTTTTAATTCCTTACATCGACTGATTTCTATTTCATGTATTGCGTTGGCATGTTCTTTTTTGGGGAAACCGACGGAAGGAGTTGCCCAAACGCACGGCGATACCATTAAAGAAACACTTGATGAGGTGAATGTTACGGCGGAAGCGCCCCCGGAAACCGAGAATATGGAGCCGTTGATGTTGCAGCATGTCATGGTGCAGCGTGAGATTTCCCGATCGGCGGTCCATTCAGTCAATGAATTGTTGGAATATTTGCCCGGAGTCGATATTCGTCAACGCGGGCCCATGGGCACCCAAGCCGATATTAGCTACCGCGGTGGAAATTTTGACCAAACTTTAGTACTGCTGAACGGAATTAATTTTTCGGATCCCCAAACAGGCCATTACACCCTCAATCTTCCGATTGCCCCTGATTTGATTCGCAAAGTGGAACTATATAAAAATAGCAGTTCTTTCCTTTTCGGCTCTTCCGCTTTTTCCGGAGTTATCAATATGATTACCTCACCCGATACCTCTTTTAATGTAGGATTGCATTTGATGGGCGGCATGTATGGATTGTATCGTATTCAAACACAACTTCACTGGCAAACAGAGAAATTCCGACATCTCCTCGCTACGGATTATCACCATTCGGACGGTTATGTCGAAAATACGGATTTTAATATCATCGGGGGATATTATCAAACCATTGGTTCATTTAAAAGTGGAACACTTGAATTTCAAGTAGGGTATAATCAAAAAAAATATGGAGCCAATGGTTTTTATTCATTAAAATTCCCCAATCAATATGAAGAAACAGAAACTTTTCTTACATCCGTGAAATGGAAAAATAATGGAATAGTGAAGGTGATTCCGGCGTTCTATTTCAGATTGAATGAAGATCGTTTTCAACTGACCAAATGGAAAAATCCAAATAAGAATAATTTACATTTGAATCATATTGCCGGGCTTAATTTGTTGTCCTATTTCAACTCCCCATTGGGAAAAAGTTCATTTGTGGCGGATGTGCGTTTGGAGGGTATTGTAAGTTCTTCTTTGGGAACACTTTTGCCCGAACCGATACAAGTTGGAAGTACTTCGAATTTTTATAAATACGGAGCAAATCGAACGCTCATTGCCTTGTCGGCTGCTCAAAGATATAGTTATAAAGGATTTACGGCCCAAGGAACACTTCTTCTCCAACATTTATCTACGTTGCCGGAGCGATTTTTCTTTTTGCCGGCTGCTTTGGTTTCTTATGAATGGAAAGCTTCTATGGCTCCCAAAATAGAAGTTATGGTTCAACACTCTTTATTGGCTAGTAAAACGATACGTTATCCAACATTTACTGATTTATACTATCATACAGGAGATGTGTCGGGAAATGTATCTTTGTTGCCCGAAGAAGCTTACACATACGAAGTAGGAACGACATTCCAATGGAAACGAATAGATTTCACAACTCCCTTTTTGGTGGTAGAAATAGCTCTGTTTCATCGTCAGGGGAAAAATTTAATTGATTATATAAAAAAGGAAGATGAATCAATTTGGCAGGCAGTGAATCATACACAAACCAACTTTACAGGATTGGATTTACTCATTCGCCTTGATCCGTCAGGGATTTTCAAGAAAAAATGTTTTTTTAATTATCTTGTGGCTCAATATAATTATCTTTATTCCGATAAGAATAGTGAAGGCTATCAATCACGCTATTTACTGGATCATCTCACGCATCAGTTATCTGTAACTATGGATATGGAAATTTACCGAAACTTATCTGTAAACTGCCATTTTTCTTATGGTAAAAGAAAAGGAGAGTATCGGTCATTCGAGCGTTCGCCTTTAGGCGAAAATAAAGAATATCCGGATCTTAACTTACTGAATGTTCGGTTGCAATATCAGTTATTAAAACAATATACTTTTTATATAGAGGCTTCAAACCTTCTTAATCAAAAATATTTTGACATCGGCGGAATTCACCAGCCCGG
>CAZWCI010000100.1:0-6403 GCA_964632815.1 uncultured Lentimicrobiaceae bacterium
GAATGAAATTATAAAATCTAAAGCACTGGAAGCCAATCTTTCGGAAACAAAAAAAGTGGAATATACCATTCCGGAAGAACATCAATGGTTAATCTCTCTTTCCGAGAAATATTGGGGAATTCATAACAGAGCGATGGAGTTCTTTAAAGAATTTCATCATCCCTATTCAAATCGGAAAGATGTTATTAAATTATTGGTCAATGTGGTGATTAGTGATTTTAGAATCTATAAGGAGTTAGAAGAGCGGGATCGGGTAATTCATATTTTCCTGCAAATTTTTGATAAGTTATTGTCCGAAAATTTGTCGGAATCACTTTCCAAACATCTTGTTTATAAATATTTGGACTTTTTCTCTCTTCATTTTGATTCGTTAAATGAATTTCCCCATTTAACGTTGGAGTATATTGACATTCTTGATCGACATTTAGAGACGAATCAATTAAGTTATATCAGCAATATCGGTTATTTTCAGCAAAGTCTGGCCCGCGGAGCACAAGAACCCAAAACTCGCGATGCCGTTGTTGGCTTTATGAAAAAACTGACACTCAGTCAAATACATTTTTGGCAGGAGACCACACAGATAGAACAATGGTATTCGGAGAACAAAAAGACGATGTCGAAGGATTACACTTCTACCATTCGATCACTCGGCGAAGCGTTTTTTAATGATTATCTTTTCCGTTATGAGAAAGTGGAAACGTGGGACGAGTTGTGTAAATTGGGATTTTCCTTTTCGGATATTATTGAAGTTTTCCGAAAATTACTTCCTGAATTTGAAAAGCCTACGGAACAACTGGCGTATTTGTTTTATTTGCTTCATCTTCCAGGGGTTGTCTTTCATCGCGATTATCTGATTATTGATTTGAATAATGTGATTCGCAGGGTGAGTACCGAGTTGGACGAAGAACAAGCGTTGCAATCGGTGACCGAACTTTTCTCGCTTTTTAAAGATTTTAAACAAAGCCACCTGAATCTGATTCTCGATTCTATCTTGACATTAGGAAAGGAAATCCTTGCGACGGGGAATAAAAAATTGATCAATCATTTTGAAAATGAAATCATCCGATTCGGTTTCATTACTCCCGGAATTACTTATTTGACAAACGATTGGGAATTGAAAATCAATCCGTGTCATATTAAAAATGTTCGGGTGTGGCTTGAGTTGATTGAATATGGTCCTGAAACCATGCAGAAATTACTATCCGCCCTGATCATCAATCTTAGGGTTGGCGGGATTTTTGTTTTTGATACCGATTTTTTCCAGAAGGATATCACACGACTGTTGAACTCTAAGATTTCTCCGCTCTATAAGCAGGTTAAACAACTATCGCGTATATTTCCGGTTTATTTTAATGAAATCGGAGCCGAAGGAGAACTGCGGGATGTCTCTACCCGTATTGATGAGTTGTCGCATCGAAATGATAAACTGATCCATTTTCTCCGGAAACAAATTCATACCGAAGGTAATAATTCGCATATTCAGATAATTTTGGAAATTATCGGTTTTTGGTATGACCTTGACAAAAACAGACTCCTTGCCATCTTACCTCAAAATGTATTCGATACCGTTGACCCAACCGGAATCTGGGTAACAGGAGTCCATGAAGTGCTTCTGAAACTTTGCCAAGATACCGGCTGTCCATTAGAAAAAATTATAGATGTCGAAAAAGAAGAACTCCGTAGCCGTATCGCAAGTCTTAATCATAAGAGTAAATTGGATAAAGACCGCGTTCAACTGATTATTGAGTTATATCGCTTACTTAAAGAAAAGTATATTCTTGAGAGTCATAATATTGTTGCCATCCTCAAAAGATATCACTTTATTAAAACCGAGGATATTGAAAAGCTAGAGCAACTGCTGGCCGCGAAGGATGATGTGGGAGCTTTAAAACAGATTTATACGTTTATGATTCAGCTCAATGAAATCATTTTCGACCCGCGCATAAGCGAAGGATGGGAAAATGTTTTCTATAAACGACATATTGCCTTTGGAATTCCCTCTATGTACGGATATTATCGTGAAGAGAAATTCGATGCGCTGGGACTTACGTTCCGCTTCGAACGAATCGCCTCAACGCTGGTCGCCAATATTGTCGGCAAGATTAATACCGATTATTTTACGGCTAAAACATTTAAGGATATCTTCTCCGTTATTCTTCTGTTGCGCGAAGGACTCAGCTTAGATGGAATTTATGATCAAGGATTTGACTCCAACCTCAAAATGCTGCAATATAGTCTTACTTCCGACAGCTTTACCATCAAACAGTATATCAATATTTTCCAGTTCATGGATCGAAGTATTAAGGAGATTATCAACAAGTACTTCATTCATCCGTATGAGCATTTACTTCCTATTATCATTCCGCAACACCTGACATCCAAAGAACAAGAACAGAAAACGGCAATGAAGAAGATTATTATTCAAAAGTCCGAAATCTTTTACCGTGAACTGCTCTCTTCCGCCTTTTTGATTCAGGCATTGGACAATTTCATTGGAAATATTTTAAATAATCTGCGTAAACAAGTGACCAATCTTTCGGATTCAGAGATCCAAAGTCTGATGATTTACAATCCTGAATTGGTGATCAGTCCTATTTATGAAGAGAGCCCCACTTTGGATAATCAAGTATTTCTGGGTTCTAAAGCCTATTATCTCAAAAAACTTTCCTTGAACGGCTATCCCATACCGCCCGGATTTGTCATTACGACCGAGATTTTCAGACGAATCAATTCTATATTAAAAGTGCCTTCTCTGAATGCCGAAATTGACGAAATGATTCTCAATCAGATTCATATTTTGGAGGAAAAGTCGGGATTGGAATTTGGAAATCCAAAGAAACCGTTATTGTTCAGCGTTCGTTCCGGAGCCGCCATCTCGATGCCCGGAGCGATGAACACTTTTTTGAATGTCGGACTGAATGATGAAATTACCGAATTCCTGAGCCAGCAAGATAATTTTGCATGGACATCGTGGGATTGTTATCGACGGTTGCTGCAAACATGGGGAATGTCTCACGGATTGGAACGTAACGATTTTGACCAAATCATTAATAATTATAAAAAACGGTATAAAGTCTTACAGAAAATTGAATTTGCCCCAAAAATTATGCGAGAAATCGCGTTTGCATACAAACAATTGCTTACCGACCACGGAATTGAGTTCGAATCCGATCCCTACGCCCAAATCAAGAAAGCAATTATCTCCGTATTCAATTCGTGGGATTCTCCCAGAGCTAAAGTTTATCGGGATCACATGCAGATTGCCGATGAGTGGGGAACTGCCGTCATTATTCAACAGATGATTTTCGGAAATCTACACAAAGAGTCCGGCTCGGGAGTGTTGTTTACGCAAGATGCTCAGGAAAATAGCAATGCCCTGAAGTTGACGGGCGACTTCTCTTTCTTAAGTCAGGGAGAAGATATTGTGGCCGGATTAATCAATACCTTGCCTATCAGCGAACATCAGCGACTTAAATATTATCACAATACGCCTTTTTCGTTAGAGAGTTCGTTCCCTGATATTTATGGAAAACTTAAAGATATTTCGCGTGAATTGATTGAAACTCATGGATTTGGACATCAAGAAATTGAATTTACTTTTGAAACTTCTAAAGCGGAGGATCTCTATATCCTACAAACACGGAATATGTCGGTGATGAAACAGGATTCTATCGAGGTCTTTGCCACTTCCGATAAGAAAATGAAGCGTGTCGGCATCGGCATCGGCATTGGTAATAAAGTGTTGAACGGAGCGATTATTTTTGATCTTCATGATTTAAGTCAATTGCGCGAGCAATGTCCCGGCACTAACGCTGTTCTCGTGCGTCCCGATACGGTTCCTGATGATATCGAAATTATCTTCGAATGTGAAGGACTTCTCACCGCCCGCGGTGGCTCCACATCCCATGCTGCAGTTACGGCCGCCACTCTGGGCAAAACAGGCGTGGTCAACTGTGATGCTATGCTCGTCTACGAAAAAGAAAAGAAGTGCATCATCTCAGGCCACATCTTTAAACTCTTTGATCCTATCGCCATTGACGGGAAAAATGGAATTATTTATGAAGGGAATTATCCGACAAAAATTCAAGAAATATAAATAACCCTTTACCCTTTGGATTATGGAAATTAAATTAAATGAAAAAAAACAGCTTGGGATTAACGGGCTGGGCCGTATCGGCAAGTTATCCCTTTGGTATCATCTGTTGTCCAAGAAATTTGACGGTATCGTCATCAATGTCGGTCGTGATGTCGGCAAAAACCCCGAAGCACTGCTGCAAACATTGTGTACCGATTCCACTTACGGTTCCTTAGAACACTTTCTCTACGGACGCTCGTGCAAACAACACTGTAAGATTGAGTTTATCGATCGCGAAAAACTGTTATTGAATATTGACGGAATGCCTGTCCGGATTCTCAATCGTGAACGTAATCCTTATCATGTGAATTGGAAAGAACATGATGTGCGGATTGTTGCCGACTGTACCGGTAAGTTTCTGGATCCTATGGTATCCGACCCCGAAGGAAAGGGCGATTTGCAAGGGCATCTCGCTGCCGGTGCTCAGAAAGTAATTGTTAGTGCCCCATTTAAGGCGAAACAAGGGGTGACTGAAAGTCAAGAACTTTTTCCTACGATGATTTACGGCATCAATCACCTCGATTATCAACCTATTCAACAACATATCATCTCCGCGGCAAGTTGCACCACCACAGCGTTGGCACACATGATCAAGCCGTTACTGGACGACCGTGAAACAACGCATGTGCTTACCGCTTCGCTCTCTACTGTCCATGCCGCTACGAATACCCAAAGTGTTTTAGACTCCGTGCCCGGTGCCGGTAGCGGAGATCTTCGAAAAAACCGTTCCGTACTCAACAACATCATCCTCTCTTCAACCGGCGCTGCCAAAACCCTGGAAAAAGTACTGCCCCAGTTAGTGAACTTTGGTTTTATGGCCGACTCTATCCGTATTCCTACCACTACCGTCTCGCTCATTGCCCTCAATATTACTTTTGCTTCCCGACTTAATGAAAATAAAATGCCGCTTATCCACGCTGATTACATTAAAGAGCTCTACCGAAAAGTTGCCCGGGAGTCTGATGAACAGCTCCTTCATTTCTCCGAAAAACAAAATGTCTCCATGGATTTAGTGGGACTTCCCGCAGCCGTCGTAATTGAAGGAAATGAAATTCATACCCGCACCGGTTTTCTGACGGTTCCCTCCGAAATTCTCTCCGCTGCCGGAATTCAAGTTCAGGAAATGCATATTCCGGTTACTCATGCCAAAATTATGGGTTGGTACGACAATGAATACGGAAGTTATGTAAACTCTATGGGGCATTTAACAGAATATATTGCCTCCCAAATCAGTTAGCTGCCGAAAAGGACTCAAAAATACCGTTTCAAGATGGAAACCACCGCGGAACGATATCCCAATCCAAACATATTGAGATGGGCAAGCAAATAATAAAGCCGATACAACTCAATTTGTGCTTCATAATTGTTTGATTTCGGGATTAATTCATGATAACTTTCGTAAAATTCCGGACCAAATCCTCCGAAAAGTCCGCTCATGGCAATATCTACAAGGGAATGTCCGTAATAGACCGCCGGATCAATAAGATAAGGAGTCCCATCGGTAGCGATGAGGAAATTGCCGCCCCACAAATCGCCGTGAATGAGCGACGGAGAAACTTCTCCCAAAATTGACTGTAGTACTTCAAGCGCCCTTTCTTGTTGCGGAATTTCCGATTTCGTCAGCAAACTTTGTTCCAACGCCCATTTACATTGTGGCTTCAATCGCTCCGACCAATAAAAAGAGGGCCAATCCGGATGAGGTTTGTTCTGCTGTGGCAATCGACCAATGAAATTATCCGTTTCAAAACCAAAATTAGAAGTTGATGTTTGATGCAACAGCGCAACTTGATGTCCAAGCTTACGAAAATCCGCAGCACGAGGTGGCCGCGAAGCCACATATTCCATTAGCAAAAACGACTTTTTCCCGAATGTTCCCGATAGAATAGGGGACGGGACCGCAATTGTACCGCTCCCTTTCAGCGTCTCTAAGCCAACTTTCTCTGCGGCACACATCGATGCTGCATTCGGACCGCTATTCACTTTCAGAAAATAATCTTGAGTCGTCGTGCTGATTTTGTAGGTGGCGGAAATATCCCCACCCGAAACCGCTTTGCACCCAACGATCGCTTCCCCAATCTGTATGCCGATATAATCCGTTAAAGAATTCATATTTGAGAAATAAATTAACTGTCAAACATCCTGAAATGCGAAAATACAATTTTTTTGAATCTTTAGATTTATATGTTTATCTATTTTTTGGGCGTGCCGGCTATGCCGTCGGTGCCCGGCTACAAGTCCGCAGCCGGTAGTCGTGTGTCCGCAATGCTG
>CAZWCI010000101.1:0-6373 GCA_964632815.1 uncultured Lentimicrobiaceae bacterium
TCTCCGACGAGTGAATAGTTGGTTTCAATACTTTTGGGATACATCAATTCGGTTGCTTCAGTATTGGAAGAATTATTTTTCCAATCATCCGGATTGATAAGGGAAGCCCAATCTCCGTCTAAATAATTCTTATTGTCTGCTTGGCGATAATTTCTTCGGCGGTCATTTTTAAAATCCGATACCGGTACCATTGGAATATGTCCTACGCTATCTCTTTCTTCTACTTCACCATCTTCAAGTAATTTTTTAGTTTGGTAATAATTTCCACGGAAGGGGTTAAGGTCGCTAATGTCACCAGAAGAAGTTTGACGATACACATCCATTACCCATTCAGAAACATTACCACCCATATTATACAAGCCATAGTCATTAGGCCAGAAAGATACAACCGGAGCGGGATGTTCTGCGGCATCATTCAGGAAGCCTGCAACCCCCATATAGTCACCACGTCCACGACGAACGTTGGCAACAAAATCTCCGTAATATTTCTTGTTATCGGTACGGGTATAATGTCCGTTCCAAGGATAAAGTTTACGTTCCAAGATTCTTTCGTTCAGAGTATTTCCAATTAAGCCGTATGCTGCATATTCCCATTCTGCTTCTGTAGGTAAGCGGTAAATTGGGAGCAAAATTCCATCTTCCATTCTGACATTTCTAAATTCACCAGTGGTAATATATTGAAGACGTTTATCACTTTCTGCTTCATAACTTTCATAGGTTAAATATGCATCTGTATTAAAATAGCCTTCGGGAGTAGCTTCCGGATTCCAATTGATAAATCCTTGTTCTACTAAAATCATTTCATTAACACGGTCAGTACGCCATGCTGCATAATTGGTAGCTTGGAGCCAATTTACACCTACAACCGGATAATCGCGGAATGAAGGATGTCTGAAGTAATATTCTACTTGTGTTTCAGCATATTTCAGTTGGTCTCGCCAAACATTTTCATCAGGGAGAGCATTGTCGTAAACCACTTTCAAGTCAGCGGGAACGAAAACTCGTTCTAACCAATGCAAATATTCTAAGTAATCGAGATTGCTGATTTCAGTTTCGTCCATATAAAAAGAGGAAACGGTAATTCTTCTTGGAACGTTATTCCATTCATACATAACATCTTGTTCTTGTCTACCAAAAACAAAGGTTCCTCCTTCAACAAGCACCAAACCAGGTCCGGTTATCTGTTCCATAAAAGGATATACTTCAAAACCACCATTATCAGGGTTGTTATATTCCCACCCGGTAGTTGAGGATCTTTCATTTTTACAACTTGCTAAGATGAAAATGAAGATTAAAAGTAAACTTCCTAATTTTGCAATTCTATTCATAATCTTGGTGAATTAATTTTCTTTTAATAAAACGATTTACAGGTTAATTTATTATGAAGTATTTTTAGAATGAAGGACAATTTAAATCTCTCATAATTCTTGTCTTTTCAGGACATTTAAGGAGAAGTTGTAACGAAACTTCGTGAGCTCCTCCGGATAAGTTAGCCAATTTAGAGACGGTTAAGTCGTAGGAATAGGCGACACGAATCCTTTCATGTTGCAATCCGAACAAGAAAACAAAAGCATCTGCGTTTTTAAAGCATTGACGGAACCATACTCCGACAACAAAAGGATAATAATTCAGATACATCCCGTAATTCAACTGATGAAATTGCATTTGTTGTTGGTAGATAATATTTGGACTAATTGCAATATCTCCAAAACTTCTAACTTTTCTGCTTTTTCTCTTGAGGTCAAAATATCCTCCGAAGTGCCCTGTCCATTTAATCGGTAATCTAGAAATAGAGATAAACCCTTCATAAGGACGAGTAACATGGTTGGCTGCAAAACCGAAATACAATTTATCGGTATATCCGATAAACCCTGCGGAGAAGTCAATCACACCTTTGGATAATCTTTCGGGTTGTGTTTCATTCGTTTGATATACAAAACCATATTTAGGGTCAATCATATCTCCAAAAGTAAGTTTACTCCAATCCAATGTTTTTTGTTGATACGTTGCTTGTAAGGCAAAGCGCATATTAAATTTACGGGTAACTTTAAGTTTATAAGAATAGATTAAACTTGCAGAGTATGTACTTATCGTTCCTTGTCCTGCTCTATCACCCATTACCAATACGCCAATACCACCGGCCAATTTATCGAAATGTTGGTCGTAAGAGGCAGAATAGGAAACAAATGTCCCTGAAATTGAAGGCCATTGGTCTCTGAAATTCAATACGATGCGAGGGCAAACATTAGCCCCTGCAAAAGCAGGATTTAAGTATACAGGATTCGAAAAGAATTGTGAAAAATGCACATCCTGAGCCACAACTTTTCCGCTTCCGAAAAAGATTATGGAGAAAATGACTATTATAAAAAGACGTTTTTGCATACCCTTTTTTTTTATTAGTTGGCAAAATTAATAATTTTTACGTATAATAAGGGAAAAAGTTATCAACATTTTTTAGGTTTTTTATTTTTTTTGCAATTAAAATCAATCTTTAGCGTTTCTTTTTTAATTTTGACAGCTATTATTATAACGAGATATGAATGTGAAAACTTGGGCTATAACGTTACTTTTTTCCTGCTTAATGTTTCAAATATTTGAAAATCAGGCACAAAAAATTAATGAAAAGGTCTCTTTTAAGTGGGAAAAAACCTATTTTAGCCTTCCTTCAGAGGATAAAAAACAAGAATTTCTATACTTTAAAGGAGCTGTTTCAGATACGCACTTTGAATCCCTTCCTCTCTTTACCAAACGCTACATTGTTGACAACTTTTATGAAAATTATGAGTATACAGTTGAGAATGTGGTCTTTGAAGAGATGACCCCGAATGAGGTTCGATTGGTTCCTGAAGGCTTCGACAATACCTCTATAAAGACTACTGTTAAAACGATGGTGGAATCTCACCAAAATTATGCTGTGATTTCTTTTATTCCGATAATTAAAAATGGTAATGGCAGATTTTCCAAAGTGATTTCGTGTGATATTATTTTGAGGGGGATTTCATCACGTGAGCAGAAACGTGATGAAAGATCTTATGTGGCTAACTCGGTTCTTCAATTTGGAAATTGGTATAAGATTGCCGTTGCTGAATCGGGTTTGTATAAAGTAACCTATTCGGACATGGCCAATTTGGGAATTCCGGTTTCAGGGCTTTCTTCTAATCGTATTTCTTTGTTTGGAAATGGTGGAGGAATGTTATCCGAAGATAATGCCGTAACTCGATTTGATGACCTAATTGAAAATCCGATTCGTATTTTTGATGGGGGAGACGGCGTTTTTAACCAAGGTGATTATTTTATTTTTTATGCAGAAGGGCCACATCGTTGGGATTATGTCAATGGCTATTTTACCCATACTTATAATATTTATTCCGATGAAGCATACTATTTTATTAATGTAGATGAAGGAATAGGAACAACTAAAAGAGTTAATATTGTTGACAATACCGGATTATTATCCAATAATTCTGCGAATACATACACTTATTATGATTTTATAGAAAGTGATGTTAAGAATTTCGGGGAAACCGGACAACAATGGTACGGAGATGCTTTTGATATAGAAACATCAAGAGATTATAGCTTTTCTTTGCCTGGTGGGGTATCCTCATCTGTGCAAATTAAAGTGTCGGCAGTGGGAGTTGCTACCCAAAGTTCTTCTTTGAGTATTTTGAGTGGAAGTTTGCCAGTGGGTGTGCTCTATTTTTCTTCTGTCGGAGATTCCTATGCCAGCCAGTCTGTGCAGCGATTTTCTTATGTCCCTGCTTCGGGGCAGACTTCTCTTCCGCTTACCTTGACATATAGTAAACCATCAGTTTCTTCGGCTGCGTACCTCGATTATATTGAAATTGAAGCAAAATGTCAATTGCAGATGACTACCCCCCAATTTCCTTTCTCCAGTCCTGAGGCAGTTGGAATTGGAAAAGTTACAGAATTTTCGATTTCCAATGCCAATAGTGAAGTACATGTATGGGATGTGACCGATTTATCGCAAGTCTATGAAATAGAAGGACAATTGACGGGTGGTGTTTTAAAAATAAAATCTGAAACAGAACAATTAAGAAAATTTATTGCTTATAACGGAAGTTCTTTTAAGTCGGTGAGAACGGTAGAGAAAATTGCCAATCAGAATTTACATGGGACAAGTGATGTCAATATGATTATCGTAACCCATCCCGCGTTTCAGTCACAAGCGGAACGATTGGCACAATATCGTCGTGAACAAGACGGATTGACTGTAAAAGTGGTAACTCCCCAACAAATTTATAACGAATTTTCATCCGGAGCTCAAGATGTCACGGCTATTCGGGATTATATGCGTATGATCTACAAGACTTCTCCTTCGGGAAATCCAAAATATCTGTTGCTTTTCGGAAAGCCTTCGTATGATTATCGTGGGCGTATTGACGGAAATGTTCTCTATGTTCCCAACTATCAATCTTCTGCCTCGCTTAATAAAAATGCATTTAGATCCAATGATGATTATTTTGGACTGCTTGATGATGCAGAAGGTCAAGATTGCCAAGGATATATTGATGTGGCTATCGGAAGATTCCCGGTAACCAATACTACTCAAGCTAAAAATGCGGTCGATAAAACAATCCTCTATTCTACGCGCGAAAATCTTGTGCCGGCAAATAGTACGGTCGTTTCTAATTTTGCAGATTGGCGCAATTTGATGGCTTTTGTTGCCGATGATGAAGATAGCTATCATATCTTGACGACTGAATCAGGAGCAAATTTTGTGGAAGAAGAAACCAACCTTATCAATTTTGATAAAATATATCTTGATTCCTATCAACAAGTATCTAGTGCCGGAGAACAAAGATATCCTGAAGTAAATCAGGCGATTGAACATCGGATTAAAAAAGGATCTCTTGTCTTTACATACGTGGGACATAGTGGCGTAAAGGGTTGGGCACATGAAAGAATTTTGGATTTACAAACCATTAATAATTGGGATAATCAATACAATCAGCCCATTTTGATTACTATGGGATGTGAATTTGGTTGGTATGATCGTAGCGTTGTTTCTCCTTCTGAATTGGCATTTCTCAATCCTATTGGAGGGGCAACAGGACTTATTACTACCTCAAGAGTTGCTTTTTCACTTTCCAATAAAACATATAGTGATTATCTGTTTAAAAATATAATGAAGAAATTTGATAATAGATATCAAACCTTGGGAGAATTGAACAAAACAGCCAAGAATGGTGCAGGAGGAGCTTCTAATACCCTCAATATGATATATACCATCGGAGATCCTGCCATGAAGTTGGCAATACCGACTTTTTCTGTGGTAACCGATTCTATTAACGGGATTGCTGCATCAAGCAATGGTGATACACTGAAAGCCCTTTCAAAAGTTACCATAAAAGGGAAAGTGGTTGATGCTTCCGGGACAATTCTTTCCGGTTTTAACGGAAATCTTTATCCTTCTGTTTTTGACAAAAAAGTAAAAATAGCTACGTTGCAAAATGATCCTCAAAGTCTTTATTATGAATATTATATTCAAAAAAATGTACTGTTCAGAGGAAATGTTACCGTGAAAAACGGAATGTTTGAGTTTTCCTTTATCGTACCTCAGGATATTAATTTTGAATATGGAAAAGGAAAGATCAGTTATTATGCAAACAGTAATAATAGTGATGCTGGCGGAAGTTTTGATAATTTTCTTGTGGGAGGACGCAGCGGAGAGGCTATTACCGATGTGACTGGTCCGGAAATCGATATTTATATGAATGATGAAAATTTTGTCAATGGCGGAATAACGAATCAAAATCCAACGTTGATTGTGAAGTTGCAAGATCAATACGGAATTAATACCACAGGAAATGGAATCGGACACGATTTGGTAGCTATTCTCGATGGAAAAACCGAAGAACAAGTAGTGCTCAACGATTATTACGTGGCTGTTCAGGATAGTTTTAATTGCGGAACAGTGAGATATCCATACAAAAATCTTTCTGTGGGGAAGCATACTCTTAAGTTGAGAGCTTGGGATATTGTAAATAATGTTTCTGAAAAAACGATAGATTTTGTGGTGGCTTCAGATGAAGAGCTCACTTTAGAGCATGTACTTAATTATCCCAATCCTTTTACCACGAGAACGGCTTTCTATTTTGAACACAATATTCCTGCCATTCCTATGGATGTGATGATTCAAATTTTCACGGTCTCCGGAAAAATTGTGAAAACATTAGAATCCTCACAAATTACAACCGGTAATCGCAGTGAGCCGATATACTGGGATGGTCGCGACGATTATGGAGATATCATTGGAAAAGGGACATACATTTATCGATTAAGAGTCAAAACATCTGATGGTAAGAGTGCTGAAAAAATAGAAAAACTTGTCATTCTATAAAATAAGCAG
>CAZWCI010000102.1:0-2472 GCA_964632815.1 uncultured Lentimicrobiaceae bacterium
GCTTTTTTGTAAAATATCTTAAAACAAAGATGTTTGGAAACGATAAGCACTAAAGACGAGTTGTTTTTCAATTAGTAAAAATTTGGCAGTAGGATATATAAACGACTAAAGATAGAGTTTAGTTTTCCAAAAAAAATTATCAACCTTGTGAGTCCGGAAGTGCGTTTTTCTTGATGAAGAAGGATTCTAAAATCAAGATTCCGGATATCATAAGAACAACATTCTTATTCAATTATCGTTTGAATAGGAATGTTTATTTTTGTATTTTTACTTTCTAAAAACTTAATATAAGTTAAGTTGGATGAACAGGAATACAATATGAACTATATTTGCACTTTTAAACATTAGCTATATTTAATCAAATGAATCAAAATTATAGGGAAAAATTAAAAAGAGTTACAACTTTTGTATTCGATTTTGACGGAGTTCTATCTGATGGAAAAATTTATGTCTTGCCTGATGGCGATCAAATTAGAGGAACTAGTGTAAAAGACGGATATGCATTGCAATATGCTTTAAAAAAAGGATTTCGAATTGCAATCATTTCGGGAGGCGTTTCTGAAACTATGCGGTTGCGCTATCAAAATTTTCCGAATATGGAAATTTATTTGAGAGTATCTCAGAAAGTTCCTGTTTTCAATCAATATTTAGAAAAACATCAATTAATAACAGATGAGGTGTTGTATATGGGAGATGATATGCCTGATTATCAATTAATGCAGTTAGCGGGGGTGAAAACGTGTCCTGCTGATGCCTGCGAAGAGATAAAAAGTATTTCCGAATATATTTCGTTTCAAAAAGGCGGTGAAGGATGTGTGCGGGATATTATTGAGCAAACGCTTAAAGCACAAGGGAAATGGGGCAATGAAGATGCTTATCAATTCTAATCTTTTTTTATTTTGAATCGGAGATAAAATTATTCTTCCTGATTCTTGAGTAGAATAAATGTTGTATCTTTGCAACCCAATTTATTATGATTGAAAATTTAATACTACACAATTATGGAAAATATAACATTAGAAGAAAAAGTTAAATCAATAATTGAGCAAATACGTCCTTTTTTACAACAAGACGGAGGAGATATCGAATTTGTGGAATTAACCGAAGATAAAATTGTTAAAGTTAAGTTACAAGGTGCTTGTGGCTCTTGTCCTCACGCTAAAATAACCTTGAAAAGTGGCGTTGAAGCAACCGTTAAACAACACTTGCCCGAAATTCAAGGCGTGGTAGATGTGGTATTGGGATTTTAATATTTTATATATATGGGTTTAAAGTGTGGAATTATTGGCCTTACCAATTCCGGTAAGACAACGATGTTTAATTGTATATCAAATACAAAAGCAGCAGTTACAGATTTTGCGTATAGCACCAATAAGTCTAATGTCGGTTTTTGCTATGTTCCCGATGAGCGTTTGGCAGAGATTGATACTTTTATAAAGGCTGAAAAATTGGTTTACGCTACCCTCGATTTGGTCGATATACCCGGTTTGGCTAAAGGAGCCGGACAAGGTGAAGGAATTGGTAACAGTTTTTTGGGTGATATCAGGCAATGTGATGCCTTAATCCATGTGCTTCGTTGTTTCGATAATCCCAATTTGCCTCATGTGGAAGGTTCCATTGATCCGGTCAGAGATATGGAAATTGTTGAGTTTGAATTACAGGTGAAAGATTTGGAACAGATAGAAAAAAAGATTTCGAAAGTCGAAAAAGCTGCAAAAGTAGGAGAGAAAGAGGCCAAAAAAGCATTGGAAGTTTTATTGAAACACAAAGCCCATCTTGAAAATTTTCAAAATATTCGGACGTTGGAAGTGACACCGGAAGAAAAAGCAATCGTGGCAGACATGATGCTGTTAACGGATAAACCTGTGATGATTGTTTGTAATGTTAATGATAACGATGCTGTTTCCGGAAACAAATATGTGGAACAGGTGACCAATGCTCTTCAAGGTCAAAATCTTGAAATCTTACATATAGCCGGTAAAATTGAAGCGGAAATTGCCGAACTGGATCAAGCAGATGACCGGAAAGAGTTCCTTTCCGATGTCGGACTTACGGAGCCGGGAGTTAATAAAGTTATTCGAGCTGCTTATAAAATGCTGAATCTCATCTCTTTTTTCACTGTGGGAGGGAAAGAAAATCGTGCATGGACCATACGAAAAGGAATGATGGCTCCGCAGGCAGCCGGTGTTATTCATAGTGACCTGGAAAGAGGTTTTATCCGTGCAGAAGTGATTAAATTTCAAGATTTGAAACATTATGGTTCGGAACTGAAATGTAAAGAAGCCGGAAAACTTTCTGTTGAAGGGAAAAATTACGAAGTTCAGGATGGGGATATTTTACATATTCGTTTTAATGTTTAACTCATTCGGGATATGAAAATCGTTTTAAAAGCACTTTCTTTTATAATGATTATTCCCATAAAGATATATCAATGGACATTATCTCCGCTAATCGGACGGCAGTGTCGCTATT
>CAZWCI010000102.1:2572-6339 GCA_964632815.1 uncultured Lentimicrobiaceae bacterium
AAATAAAAAAAAATGTAATTTTGCAACTCTCAAAAAACAGATTAAAAAATTGATAATTAGAAAATTATAACAAGAAAACAATAGGAAAAAGAAATAAAAGAAAAAGAACAAGAATAGGTGAAAATAGTGGTTGATTTTTTAAAAAAAAATCTTCTGAAAAAAAGAGAAATAACTCTTTATGAATGAGGAAAAAGTAAAAAAAAATAAAAGCGCATTGTATTGTAAAAATATATTTGTATATTTGCCGACTTTTTGAAGTGAAAATTTATTAAGGAGAAAAGTTGTTAAAGTGTTGATGGAAAAAGTTTTAGATTTTTGGCTCAAAAAATTGAAGTGAAAAAGGGATAGAAGAATGTCCAAAAAAAAGAGTGGAAATAACGAATTATAGAAATAAAAAATATGGCAAAACAATCATCAATTGAGCAGGATGGCATCGTGATAGAATCATTGGGAAATGCTCTTTTCCGTGTTCAATTGGAAAATGGTCATATAATTATTGCACATATTTCAGGGAAGATGAGATTGCATTATATTAAAATATTGCCGGGGGATAAAGTGAAGATTGAAATGACTCCTTATGATTTGAGTAAAGGAAGAATTATATTTAGATACAAATAATAAATAACGAATAAAATGAAAGTTAGAACATCAGTTAAGAAAAGAACAGACGATTGTATCGTTGTTAAAAGAAAAGGCGTTGTATTTGTGATCAATAAAAAGAACCCTAAATTTAAACAACGTCAGGGATAGGCATTAAACATATAACATAATAAAATCAAGAATAAAGTATGGCAAGAATTGCGGGTATCGATTTACCGAAAAACAAAAGAGGCGAAATTGGCTTAACGTATATCTATGGAATTGGTAGAAGTACGGCACAGAAGATTTTAGACAAAGCCGCTATAAGCTTTGATAAAAAAGTTAGCGAATGGAATGACGATGAGTTAGCAGCTATTCGTGGTATAATCAATGAGATTAAGGTAGAGGGTGCATTACGTTCCGAAGTGCAGATGAATATTAAGCGATTAATGGATATCGGTTGTTACAGAGGAATTCGTCATCGTATCGGATTGCCGTTGAGAGGACAAAGCACTAAAAATAATGCACGTACTCGAAAAGGACGTAAAAAAACGGTTGCCAATAAGAAAAAAGCAACTAAATAATAGTTAACGGAATAAATACATTCTTATAAAATATCAAGAGGGAAGATAAATAATTATGGCAAAAAGCACAAAAACGACAAAGAAAAAAGTGGTTAGAATAGATGCGAGCGGCAAAGCTTTTGTTTCTGCATCATTCAATAATGTGATTGTTACATTGACCAACAATGACGGACAAGTGATTTCATGGTCGTCCGCAGGAAAAATGGGATTTAGAGGTTCAAAAAAGAATACGCCTTATGCAGCTCAAATGGCAGCTCAAGATTGCTCCAAAGTTGCTTATGAATTAGGCCTACGTAAAGTTAAAGTTTACGTTAAAGGACCCGGTGGCGGTAGAGAATCTGCAATTAGAACCATTCATACTGCTGGTATTATGGTTGAAGAAATTACAGATGTAACCCCATTGCCACACAATGGTTGCCGTCCTCCCAAAAGAAGACGTGTATAATTAAACGCCTGTTGGAATAATATAAGATTAGATATAATAAAAGAAAAATTAATTTAGAGTTATGGCAAGATATACGGGACCAAAAACGAAAATTGCAAGAAAATTTAAAGAACCTATTTACGGACCGGATAAATACTTAGAAAAAAAGAATTACCCTCCCGGACAGCATGGTCTCAACAAAAGACGTGCTAAATTATCTGAATATGGTATTCAGTTGCAAGAAAAACAAAAAACTAAATATACGTATGGTATTTTAGAGCGTCAGTTTAGAAAATTATTTCAAAAAGCGCAAAGTAAAAGAGGTATTACCGGACAAAACCTTATGAAACTGATCGAATCAAGATTGGATAATGTGGTTTACAGACTGGGAATTGCTCCTTCACGCGCTGCTGCACGTCAATTAGTTAGCCATCGTCATATTTTGGTAAACGGAAAAATTTCCAATATTCCCTCCATGCTTTTGGTGCCGGGAGATATAGTTGCTGTTCGTGAACGTTCTCAAGTTCTTGAAGTAATTACCAATTCATTAAGTGGTAAATCTCATCAATTCTCTTGGTTGGAATGGGACGGTGCCCTCATGTCAGGTAAGTTTATGAACTATCCGGAAAGAGACGAAATTCCCGAAAATATTAATGAACAATCTATTGTGGAATTGTATTCTAAATAATCCATCAAAATAAATCGTTGTTCAATGATATTATCTGTGATGACAGTAAAATAGTTTCAAAATTAAACAAAAAATACAATGGCAATATTAACTTTTCAAAAACCCGATAAGGTGATTATGCTCGATTCGGATGAATTTCATGGCACATTTGAATTTCGTCCACTCCAGCAAGGATATGGAATTACAATAGGCAATGCATTGCGTAGAGTACTCCTCTCATCTTTGGAAGGTTTTGCAATTACTTCAGTTAAAATAGAAGGCGTTGATCAGGAGTTTTCTTCAATCCACGGGGTGATGGAGGATGTTACGGACATTATTCTGAACCTAAAAAAAATTAGATTTAAAAATAAAATCGAAAATAATAATGCGGAAAAAGCTACTATTACCATTATCGGTCAAGATGCTTTTCATGCAGGTGATATGAACAAGTTTTTAAACTTCTTTCAAGTGCTTAATCCTGATGAACTTATTTGCAGAATGGAGCCTTCCGTTAAGCTGGTAATGGAAATCAATATCGATAAAGGTCGTGGTTATGTACCTGCAGAAGAAAATAAAACCCTTCACGAAGGAATTGGAGTGATAAATGTGGATTCTATCCATACTCCTATAAAAAATGTTAAATATACCGTTGATAATTACCGTGTAGAACAAAAAACGGACTTTGAAAAATTAACTATTGAATTGCTCACAGATGGTTCAATTCATCCTAAAGATGCTCTTAAAGAAGCCGCTAAAATTTTAATTCAACACTTTGCTCTTTTCTCAGATGAAAAAATTGCAGCCGATTCACCTTTCGTTGGAGGAATGAATGATGAATTTGACGATGAATCCATCCGAATCAGACAAATGTTAAAATCTAAAATCGTAGATATGGATTTGTCCGTCAGAGCATTAAATTGTTTAAAAGCTGCTGAATTGGAAACATTGGGAGATTTAGTGTCTATCCATAAAAGTGATTTACTTAAATTTCGCAATTTCGGAAAAAAATCCCTCTCTGAACTTGAAGATCTTGTTAAATCAAAAGGTTTGGAATTTGGAATGAATGTATCAAAATATAAATTAGATAAGGATTAAGAAAATGAGACACGCTAAAAGAATTAATCATTTAGGAAGAACAAGTGCACATAGAGCAGCGATGTTATCGAATATGGCTTCATCATTAATTATGCACAAAAAGATTTCAACTACACTAGCTAAAGCTAAAGAATTGAGAAAATATGTTGAACCATTGGTAACCAAATGTAAAAATGATACAACCCATTCAAGACGTATGGTTTTTTCATATTTACAGGATAAAAGAGCGGTAACAGAACTTTTTAGAGAGATTTCTCAAAAGGTTGCTTCTCGTCCCGGTGGCTATACTAGAATTCTAAAAACTGGATTCCGCCAAGGAGATAATGCCGAAATGTGTATTATCGAATTTGTGGATTATAATGAAACTTATACCACTACCGAAACTAAAAAAGCTGCCAAAACAAGACGTAGTAGAAAA
>CAZWCI010000103.1:0-6253 GCA_964632815.1 uncultured Lentimicrobiaceae bacterium
GGCGGCATTCTTTTTGCCTTGATTTTTTGGTACTTTTGTATCAAGACAAAAGTACGAAAGAAAAAAAGTAAATTTAGATATTATTATTTTCTCGGTACTTATTTTCCCGGACACCAATAGTTTCAAATAAAATTGATAATAAGCTTCTTTACAAATTCTTTTGTTTGTAAACTGCAACTTTTTGAAAAACAACAAGATCTTCTCTCTTGGTGATGTCGTAAACATAAGGAATAAGTTTTCCTATCGGCCGGGCATTGCGAAATGAATCAGACACTTCCGGCGGCAAATCAAGTTCAAGAATGCCCGGAGCAGTGCGAAGCGTAAAATAAAAACTTACTTTGATGCTTTTATTCCAAATTGAAAGCCAAAATATTGTTTTCTTTTTATAACTCACCTTACACAGCCAAACTTTCCCGTCATTGTAGTATCTCCACTCCGGACAAAATACCAATTCATCTGCCATATTCATCAGCGCTTCGTACACTTCAAAAACGTCTGCCCCTAATGCCTCAATCAAGACAGGAACATTCGGATAAACATCTTTGTCTCTTAATAATGGGATTTCGTCTGACATATCTATATATTCAATGGCCCAATAAAAACTATTTCTTTTTCAGTTCCTTATTTTTTCTACTTTTTACAACTTCAAAAATCACAAATCCTGCAATAGAAGCATACATAACTAATATGAAAAGTAAGGATATCCTGTCAGCTTTAAACATACTGTCGGGTCTAAATTCGAAGCGAATGCTATGTTCGCCTGCCGTAACTTTAAGAGCTCTGAGTGTATAATTTGCTCTAAAATGTTCTACCGGTTGATCATCGATATAAGCTTTCCATCCGTATGGGAAATAAATTTCAGAGAAAACAACTATTCCATTACGAGCGGCAGAAGATTTATATTCGAGCACATCCGGAGCGTAAGAAGTAAGTACAATTTGAGCTGTTGAATCGTGAGCGGGAGTAAAATCCTTAACAAAATCGGAAAATTGTACGTCTGTTACCGCAGAATTTTTAAGATTAATTTTGCCTAAAGCGTCACACTCTTCGTTCGGATTACCTGCAATAAATACCGAGTCAATAAACCATGCATTGCCCATTGCCCCCGGATTCAATTGAGGAACGATATTGCCTGCATTATCTTTCACAATGAAATAGCGCGTATTAAGCATATTGAGTACGGGCATATTCATTTTCATAATATATTCATCGATCAAATCCTGATAACGACGTAATTTAGCAGCATGGTACCCCCCAATTGATTTAAGATGATAAGATGTTCTTGATTCATTAAACGTATTGGTAGTCAGATTGAGCACGCGGAAATGCTTGGTTTGATCTGAAAGGATCAACTCTTCGTAAGGTTGTTTTTTGAATTGGCTAAAATATTTTTTTTCAGAAACGAAATCTTTATCATTCAAAAATCTGCGATCCACATTCCACATATCCACAAGGATAAGAACTCCCAGTGCCGCTATCATATATGGTAATTTTATCTTTTTACTCACAAAAAGCCATAAAGAACCAGCTCCGAGCAAAATAAAGATTCCGGAGCGAAGCGCATCATGACGCAACATTGACGCACGATCGGCAATGACGGCATCAAGTAATTCTTGAGCCAACTCCGTTTGTCCGCCGAACCATTGTGTAAATTGTGCCAATACTTGTTCGTCCTGCACCGAAGTAAAATCCATCAACACGCCACTCAATGCGGCAAAAAAGAGGCAAATTCCGGCTGTTATACCTCCGGAAATATAGATACTTTTAAGTACAAACTCTTTCGAACGCTCTTGGTCAATAATTGACTTCAATGCCAAAAAACCCAACAATGGAATTGTTATTTCAGCTACCACAAGAATGGAAGAGACAGCTCGAAATTTATCATACATGGGAAAATAGTTAAAAAAGAGTTCTGTCATTGGCATAAAATTCTTTCCCCATGAGAGCAAAATCGAAAAGAGGGTTGCTATCAACAATGCCCATTTATAAGGACCTTTAACAATGAGTAATCCGAGGGCAAAAAGGAAAATAATAATAGCACCGACATAAACGGGACCAGAGGTAAAGGGCTGAGTCCCCCAATACATCGGCATGGTGCTGCTCACTTCGGCAGCATCTTTTCTTGGAACTCCGAATTCTCTCAACTTATCAAAAGTCTTTGATTTTTCGCCAACATTATAGAGAGAAGAACCTCCTTTAAAGTTAGGAATAAGCAAAGTCATGGTTTCATCAATTCCATAGCTCCATTGAGTTGCATAATCCAAGTCAAGACCTTTGGTTTTATTCTCCGAATCATTCTCTTTAACCAATTCAGAATGTCCGCCACGCATCGTCTCCTTCACATACTCCATATTGGTCTTCACAGTAGAGTAACGGGTTCCTGCCCCTACCCCAATGCAAGCCGCAAACAACAGCGTTGCCACTAAGAAATCCTTCATTCTTTTTTCCTTAATATGGATGTAGAGCTCCGCAAAAAGCATCACCCCAATCAACATAAAAATGTAATAGGTCATTTGGGGGTGAACCATAATTCCAAAAGCGGAAAAAAGTAATGTAAGAATAGTTCCCCATGCATATTTTTTTTGGAAGAGCAACATGAAACCTGCAAAAACAGGAGCCATATAGGCCAGCCCCAATACTTTATTATTATGACCTGCTTGAATTATGATGAAAAAATAAGACGAAAAAGCTATTGCGATGGCTCCGACAATACTCAACCACTTATTAATTTTGAAAGAACGCATAAGAATATAAAATCCAAGTAAATAGATAAAAATAAAACCAATAGTAAGAGGCAGATTTAATCTATATAACTGCATTAATGGATTCAAAAGTGAGACGGACGGAGCCGAACCACTAATTTGATAGGTGGGCATTCCGGAGAACATATTTCCTGTCCAATAAGTCGTTTTACCAGTATCTTCCTTATATTTATGAATTTCAGCAGCCATTCCTTTTCCGCTGACGGTATCTCCGGCCAACAAAATCTTTCCATCTAAAATAGGAGAAGCATAAATTACTGCTATCAATACAAAGAGGACATAGGCTATAATATCAGGCAAATACTTTTTCCAATTAAATTTTTTCATATTTATAAATTTTAGGTTGCAAAATTACTGATAATTTTAAATAAACAAAGAGTTGACATTTATAAGATATAAAAAAATGTATTTTTGCAAAAAGATACATCTTGTTTAATCCGTTTATTATAGATTATTTCAAAATAGAATAATATGAGAATCAAAGAAGCCATTGAAGAGAGTATTGAATTAAAGAAATCCATATTGTATGACAGCATCTTAATTGCGCAGATCAGACAAGTAGCAGATGCAATCATTACCTCATTGCGTGCCGGAGGTAAAGTTTTCTTTTGTGGAAATGGTGGGAGCGCTGCAGATGCACAACATTTGGCTGCCGAATTATCCGGACGATTTTATTTTGACCGCCCACCCTTAGCCGCCGAAGCACTACATTGTAATACCTCATACATTACTGCAATCGGTAACGATTATGGTTTTGAACATATTTATGCTCGATTAATCAAAGGCAATGGCAAACGCGGTGACCTCTTAATAGGTTTGTCCACATCAGGAAGATCGATCAGTATTGTAAAAGCATTTGAAACTGCCCATAAAATGGACATTAAGACAATTGCTTTAACCGGAGAATCGGGAGGAGAACTTCTCGCCCATTCGGACATCGCACTCCGTATTCCATCAACAGATACACCACGCATTCAAGAAGCCCACATTCTCATTGGACACATTATTTGCGAATTAGTGGAGACAGAAATGTTTATGGACTAAATTTCGTTTATTTCATTGCTATTGTTTCAATCTCTACCAATACCCCCATAGGCAAGCCTTTTACGGCAAAAGCAGCTCTGGCGGGTGGATTTTCATTATAATAGCGAGCATAAACCTCATTCATCGGTTTAAAGTTAGCCATATCGCTCAACAAACAAGTGGATTTCACCACATCTGAAAAATTGTAACCTGCTTCTTTTAAAATGGCTCCGATATTTTGCATTACTTGTTCTGTTTGGGCCTCAATTCCTTCCGGAATGACTCCTGTTTTGGGATTAACGGGAATTTGTCCGGAAATAAAAAGAGAACCATTCATTTCAATTGCTTGGCTATAAGGGCCAATAGCTTTCGGTGCATTTTCAGTATGAATAATTTTTTTCATGATAAATATTATAATTGAATAATTGATTAATGTATTTGCTATATATTTTTTAGTTAATCTTCTTCACCGCTAAAATGCAAAGTTTTTCTTTGCGTCTCTGCGTCTTTGCAGTTAATCTTCTTCACCGCGAAGGCGCTAAGACGCAAAGATTCGGAGAATTTATTAAAAGTCATTGACAAATCTGTGAAATCCATTTTTTAATAAATCAACATTAAAGTTTATTAAAAATCCTAATTTTTTATCTGCTAATTTCAAATATGAAATAACTTGTGCTTAATGAACAGGTAATAAAACATCTACTGCTTTAATTTCAATGATTACTTCATTTTCAACTAAAATATCAATTCTAAAATCTTTAGAAAGTTGATAGCCTTTATATATGAGTGGTATAGAAACCTGACTTTGAACCTGAAAATTGCGAAGTTGTAATTCTTTAATTAAACAAAGTTCATAAACCGATTCAAGTAAACCTGCCCCCATTTCTTTATGGACAATAATACTCGCTTCAAGTACTTGTTTAGAAATTATATTCAATGCGTCATTCTTCATAACTTTTTTTTCTTTGCGTCTTAGCGTCTTTGCGGTTAATCTTCTTTACCGCGAAGGCACAAACTGCAGCTATTTTTTCACTTGTTTATATCCCCAAACAGCAAAAAACATAATATAAGCATAGCAAAGGAACAACACTGCATAGGCAGCTTGAGGATCAAAAATATCTGATAGTTTTCCATAAATAAGCGGAATAACGGCACCACCGGCAATCGCCATAATGAGCAATGCAGATCCTAATTTAGTATGTTTACCTAGATTATGAATCGAGAGCGGCCAAATTGCAGGCCACATAATAGCATGGGCAAAACTCAATCCGATAATGGCAAACACCGATACCAACCCTTCCGTCAGTAAGGCAACAATTACCAATATTACAGATAGAAAAAGTTGAATAATAAGTGCTCTCCGCTGCGAAAGAACTTTCGGAATAAGAATAATTCCCAGCAAATACCCAACTACTAGAGCAATGAGTGCAAATACTCCTAAGTGAAGCGAGATTGATTCCGGCAATCCAATATACTTTCCATATATTACCAAATAATCAATCGCAATTACTTCTGCTCCCACGTAAAAAAAGATGGCAAAAACACCATACCAAAGGTAGGGATATGAGAAAATGGATTGTTTTCCGGAGGTGGCATTTTCTTCATTTTCTTCTCTGATCTCCGGTAATTTTGCTCCTTTTAGAAATAATACAAGAGCTATAAGAATTGCTGACATAATCAGATAAGGAACAATAATTTGATTGGATAATTGTTGTAGCAAGTTTGTTTTATCAAATTCGTCATTCACAAGTCCAACTTGCTCATTAAGAGATTGAGTTCCTGAAAAAAGAGCAGATGATAATACAATAATCCCGATCATGCCGGCCACTTTATTGCATATTCCCATAATACTCATTCTTCGGGCAGCGGATTCTACAGGACCTAAGATGGTTACATAGGGATTTGCGGCCGTTTGCAATAAGGATAATCCTGTTCCCTGAAGAAAAAGGGCAACAAGAAAAAGAACATAACTGCGTTCCATCGCTGCAGGTACAAATAATATAGATCCTATGGCCATGACCACAAGTCCTAAAGACATTCCTTCCGTAAATCCGGTCTTCTTTAAAATAAAAGAAGAGGGAATCGCCATCACAAAATAGGAAATATAAAAGGCAAACGTTACAAAAGAGGCTTGAAAATTGCTCAATTCACAAGCTGTTTTCAAAAAGGGTATTAATATACTATTTAACCATGTGACAAATCCAAAAACAAAAAAAAGGGCTCCGATAATAAAAATTCCGTATTGACTTCGATTTTCTTTTTTCATAGTATCAATAATTAAAGCATTAAAAGGTAAATAGTTTCAATAAACGATGCAAATGTACATCATTTTTTCAAAAATAAAAGAAATAATTATTTTAAAGATAACGTAATCATTTTTTTGTAATTTTGCCTTCTTTTAAAATCAATAACATAACCATTACAATTATGACTGAAAAAATCACATTGAGAGACAAAGCGGCAGTTCG
>CAZWCI010000104.1:0-6148 GCA_964632815.1 uncultured Lentimicrobiaceae bacterium
CTGTGAATGACAATCAGCTTAGCGGTTCTTGCAAAACCGCTTGTCGTTTGCATTTTCTTTTACGCAAGTAAGAGAAAATGCCTTGTTTTGATAGAACCGCATAGCTGATTGGCAGAGCGGGCGGCATTCTTTTTGCCTTGATTTTTTGTTACTTTTGGTTGCAAGCCTTCCTCGAGGTTGTACATTGTTTTCTATACAATTATTTTCCCGGACACCAATAGTTGCAAATCTACAAAATAATTTGGGCATGCTTGCGGATATTCATATTAAACTTTTTTCATATTTAGCTAAAAGAATTAATTTTACTCTCACTTTTGTACATTTTTATTGTATATTTACAACCTGATTATAAATTTATAACATAAAAAAATTGTATGAAAACAACACGATTATTTTCACTGGTTTTATTATTCAATTTGTTGATTTTATCAACTCTTTTTGCCCAAAATGTTGGAATTGGAACCACTACGCCGAGTTCACGATTAGAAATTATTGGTATCGGTTCAGGAATTAACACTTCTTCCTTTACAATTAAAAATAATACTAATACGACTATTTTTACTGTAAAGGATAATGGCTACGTTGGCATCAATGTCCCCACTCCGAGCACGGCATTAGATATTAAAGGCGGTTTTAAAATAACCGAAATGGGAGCTGGCAACGGCTATGTCGGATTTTTTGCACCTGTGGGAGCAGGTTCTAGTTTTTACACTTTGCCGGCTAATGACGGACTAAACGGTCAAGTACTAACAACAAACGGATATGGGAGTCTCTCTTGGACATCCCCCAGTAGTGGCGGTGGCGGAACAACGATAGATTGCTCCTCTTCTAATACAGACTATACTATACGCGGAAAAGGAAGCGGTGCTTGGGAGTGTACTGACGCACTCAGGATCAGCTCATCAGGCTATGTTGCTATCAATACCTCAACTACCTCCTCCTATAGACTCCGGGTTAACGGCAATATTGGAATTGGAAGCTCCCCTCCTAGCTCCTCTTACGAATTGAGTGTGGACGGTGACGGCTATCTGGACGGCGGTCTGCGTTTAGGAAAAGGTCTCGGAGTCGGCACGAGCAACCCTACATCAGGACTTTATGTAGGAAGTTCTAGTAATTTCTACGTCCCAACCAGCATGTCAACCGGAACTTATACCGCTCTATACATAAGCAGCGGACGCGTTTATAAAGCATCATCAAGTATAAGATTTAAAGAAAATATTAAAGATCTTGCTTTTGATAAAGAGAAATTTTTACAAATTAGACCTGTATTATTTAACTATAAAAAAGAATTTGGCGATCCTGAAATGCAAGAAGTGGGTGTAATTGCCGAAGAAGTGGAAAAACTCATTCCCGACTTAGTTGTATATGAAAATAAAGTAACAACTGACGAAAAAGGTAACACTATTTACGAAAAAACAAATATTCCCGAAAGTGTTCGTTATGACCGTATCCCTGTTTACTTAATCTCTATTGCTGCTCAACAAGAAGAGACTATTAATCAATTAAATAACAAAATTGACGAATTACAGAAAAAACTTGACGAATTACAGAAAAAAATTGAATATTTAGAATCTATGATTTTGAAGCAAGTCCAAGAAAATAAATAATAAGAGATGAATTAAAAATTATTTTTATTATTTTATATAACTATGAAAATTATAAGATATACAATTAATATATTGGTGATTTTGTCGATTAGTTTTGTCGGAAAAACACAGTCCCCGCTTTTTTATAATCAGGGAGATCTTTACGTAGCTTCGGGCGAAAATGTATTTATCCAAGGCGATTTTCAAAACGCAACAAATGGACAAATAGCCAATTATGGAACTTTACACGTTAGCGGAGATTGGGAAAATAACAACTCTAATAATCAGGTGTTTACAATTAATAATGGAACCGTTAAACTAATAGGGACAAATCAAGCTATCGGAGGTAGCAACACTACCTGTTTTTACAATTTGAGCTTAGAAGGAATAGGAATTAAAAGATTGAATATCCATACACTTATTACCGGCATTTTACACCTAAATGATAGAGAATTGGCAACACAAAACAATTTTTTAACGATTCAGGGAGCGAACATCAATGCAATAACAAGAACAAGCGGTTATATTAGTACGGAAACTAATGGGCTCTTAATACGAAATACAAATGGTAGTGCACAGTGGTTATTTCCCATGGGTAGCGCTCTACATTCCTTAGGTTATCGTCCGCTGATTATTGAAACTGTGGGAAGTGCCGCAGGAACTTTTGAAGTATCTTTTCAAAATCAAAATCCTACTTCCATCGGTTATGACATTCAAGAACACCAACTCCCCATCTGTTTAGTTAATCATAAATATTTTTTCACGGCAAAACGAACTCAAGGAAGCGGTGCTACTAATCTTAAATATTATTACAATTTACAAAATGATGGAAATTTTTCGCTCCCTACCGAATGGACTACTAATCAGTGGGAAATTATTGAAAATCATAGCCATACTATAAATCCTTCACCGGATTTAAGTTTTTTCACACTTTCCAATTATTCATTAGCTTCTCCTTCCATTCTAACTTTTGCCGATTCAGCTCCGTCAAATGGAACTCCCATTATTTATGAATTAAACAACGTTTTGTACGCCGGACAAGGAAATACTTTTCAATGGTACTATAATGGCAATCCTATTCCAAATGCTACACAAATTTCTTACACTCCCGCAGCCGAAGGTAACTATTCAGTATATGTCAGCACTTCCGGAGAATGTGCTTTTATGTCTGCCAATTACTATTTTTTATTCACCGGTACAGGCATTGAAAATATTGATTATCAATCTTTCATTTCCATATATCCCAATCCATTTCTTAATTCTATAACCATTGATGTCGGCGCTGTAAGCATTTCGGAAAAATTAAAATGTCAACTATTTAATAGCACGGGGAAATTAGTAAAAGAAGAGCTGATTGAATTTAATAGTGGTAATCAACAAACTATTTCGATCGAAAATTTTAGTTCCGGATTATATTTTATTAAAATCTTCAATAATCAATTATTAATCAATAAAAAATTGATAAAATTGTAGCTTTTATAATGAAAAAATCAGAAAACTATATAAAATATTATTGCTGTCCGGAAAAAATGAAAAGGCACAAAAAAACCATCGGAAAGGGTTGATTCTCCGTTTACCAACATCAAAATTAAAAAAGTAAGCCCCCTTAAATAAAAAGGGTGGGATTTGGAGAGTGTAAATTTTCTCTTTCAGCTACAATTTTTCAATTCATCGCTTTCCGGATTCTCCATCAAAGAGATAGGTGCTTTTTTTCCCTTATTAGTCCCCCGACTTTTTTTATATTATTGAATTATAAACATTTAAGCGACTATTAATATTTTCTTTTAGGACCTTTTTTTTGCAAGCCTTTCTCGAGGTTGTACATTGTTTTCTCGGTACTTATTTTCCCAGACACCAATAGTAGAAAATGAAATACCAGACCAATCTTCAAGATACAAAACTTTGCGTTCTTGCGTCTTTGCGGTCAGTTTTCGCGCGTGAGGCGGTAGGCGGAAAGCCCGCAAAGACGGGAGGCGATGTGCCCGCTGCCACAAAAAAGCGACCGGAGGAAGCTCTTTTTGTGGCTTTGCGGGCACACGACTACCGGCTGCGGACTTGGAGCCGGACGCCGGCGGCGAAGCCGACACGCCCAAAAGAAGATTATGAAAAATAAAAATCTGAAAATAAAAATAATATATTATATTTGCCCATTAAAAATATTTTTAAACTAGATATGCAGAAGAATATGAAAAAACCAATCATTTTAGCAATCAATCCGGGTTCTACCTCTACTAAAATTGCCATTTTTGCCCAAGATGAGAAGATTTTTATCGAAAATATTAAACACTCTTCGGATGAACTGAGTAAATATCATACGATTGCGGAACAGTATGATTTTCGCAAAGAGATGATTCTGAATGAATTGAAAAATAAAAATATAGAACTGTCCTCTATTGACATGGTCATCGGTCGGGGTGGCTTAATTAAGCCCATTAAAGCCGGTGTATATGCGGTAAATGAATTAATGATACAGCATCTTCGGGATGGCTACAACGGACAACACGCTTCCAACCTCGGTGGCATCATTGCCAACAGTATTGCGAAGGTGATTGGCTTGAAAGAGGCCTATATTGCCGACCCTGTGGTGATAGATGAGATGACGGATGTGGCACACATTGCCGGTCATCCGCTCTTTTATCGGAAACCGATTTTTCATGCCCTCAATCAACGTGCAGTAGGAAGAATATATGCCAAAGGACTTGGAAAAAAATATGAAGAGTTGAATTTAATCATTACCCACATGGGCGGCGGTATCACCGTCGGGGCTCATGAAAAGGGAAAAGTCATTGATGTCAATCAGGGATTGGACGGGGAAGGACCTTTTTCACCGGAACGCTCCGGTTCACTTCAGATGAATCAAATTATTGAAGTTTGTTTCAGCGGCAAATATACCGAAGCCGAAGTGAGAAAAATGATTGTCGGAAAAGGTGGCTATGTGGCTTATTTTGGGACGAATGATGCGTATGAAATAGAAAAACGGGCGTTGGCGGGAGACGAAAAAGCGATCTTGCTCGAGGATGCAATGGCCTATCAAGTGGGCAAAGCTATCGGTGAATATGCTGCTGTCCTAAAAGGGAAGGTGGATGCAATCCTGCTCACCGGAGGATTGGCATACGGAAAACCAATCGTAGAGAAGATTTCCAAATATGTTAGTTGGATTGCCCCGATTAAAGTTTTTCCGGGAGAAGATGAAATGGGCGCTTTGGCTATGAATGCTTGTTTGGTGTACTCAGGAGAAAGCAAAGTTCAAGTCTATCAATAACAGACCTTTTGATACCTGAAACAGGTCTTTATTTATTTTAATATAATTCAATCCTAAAGATTGCCCACATGAAAAAACTGATATTTATTTTAAGTTTCATCATGGGAGTTGTGAGTATTGTTGCCCAGCCCCCGCAAAAGATGTCGTACCAGGCCGTGGTGCGCGATGCCCAAAATAGTTTGGTCGCCAATCAAACGGTCGGCGTGCGTATTTCAATCATCAGTCATGGTTCCCAACTGCCGGTTTATGCCGAGACACACACCACTACTACCAACGCCAACGGGTTGATGTCCCTTGAAGTCGGAACAGGAACAGTGGAATTCGGAACCTTTTCGACTATCGATTGGGCAAACGATGATTTTTCCATTCGGAATCAAATTGACTTAGCTGGAGGAAACAATTATACCATCACCGGCAACCAACAGTTGCTAAGCGTTCCTTATGCTTTTTATGCCGGCAATGCCTCTATTGATGGAAATTTACCTCCCGACGGAACCCAAACGGGCGATATCTTGTATTGGAACAATAATGACAGCAGTTGGCATATTGTACCGGTGGGAACCCCCGGGCAAGTGCTCACGTTAGGACCTAATGGCATCCCACAATGGTACAGCACCGCCTTGAATCAAAATGTACCGCCCACCATTACCACCGACAGCTTATTCAATATTTCGGGAACCAAATTAAATGTGGGAGCTACCATCACCAATTCAGGAAGTTCGCCGGTAATTGCCAGTGGTGTCTGCTGGAGCCAAACCAATCCCAACCCGGGAATCGGCAACAGCCACACCTCTGACGGCGGAATTATCGGGAATTTTGTTAGTTTAGTTACAGGGCTTACGCCCGGCATCACTTGGTATATAAGAGCTTATGCTACCAACAACGCCGGTACCGGCTACGGAGAAGTACTCACTATTACCAGTCCTACCCATTGCGGCACCGTGAGCGACAACGATGGAAATGTTTATAATACCGTCTATATCGGAAATCAATGTTGGATGAAAGAGAATTTACGTACCACGAGTTACTCCAACAGTACGGCTATTACGAAAGGAACACTAGGAACTATTATTACCAGCAGTTCCAAATATTATTTTGAATATAATGATGATCCGGCCAATGATACCTTATATGGGTTATATTACACATGGCCGGCTGTGATGAACGGTGCCGGTGCCAGCAACAACAACCCTAGTGGCATTCAGGGTATTTGCCCTACCGGATGGCATGTTCCCAGCCACCCGGAATGGTGCGAATTGGAAAACTACTTAGAACCCGGCATTGACGGCTCTTGTACTAC
>CAZWCI010000105.1:0-6099 GCA_964632815.1 uncultured Lentimicrobiaceae bacterium
CGAATATCACGTGAAGAATCTACAAGTGCAATTCTTATATCTCTTGCGGTATCTACTAAAGCACTGCGAATAGCAGAATCCATAATGGCCATTTCTCTTCTTATATGCGCAGCCGTATCCTCTAAAGCTTGATGTATAATGATGTCGTTATATATTATATATTGTCTGTTTTGTTGCATGTAATGACGAATATCCAAAATATGACCATCCGTATCTAAATAGGAGTGAAGTGTATCTCTATTCATAGAGGTTGCATACAAGGATAATGGAACTGCTACTACCGATTGAAAATTTTCCGCCATATAAACATTACCTCCTTGTCGGACTTCACAACTGATGCTCGCATTTTCCCAATTGGTACTCATGAAAATCGGATCCCCGAAATTTAAAGTAAGAAGACCATGCGCATTTGTATTTACATTGTATGTTTGATTGAAAATGTCAGTTGAACCAATTCTAACCTTAATTGTCGCTGTCACCGATTGATTCGCAATTAATTGCCCATTTCCATCTCGTACAATTGCTTGATAACTCATCGCCGGATTTTGTCCGAATAATGTTGTAATACAAAGCAGAAAAATAAAACTTGTAAGAAATAAAACTTTTTTCATAAAACTTTTATTGGATTAAAAAATAACGTGAATATTCTATCAAAAATTAAAAATATTTTAAATTCATTCATAAAATAAGTAAGAAAATAATAAATTTTTCATCTAGGTCTAGAAAACTAATTTTCGCTTTGCCTTGTTGAATACTACGTAAATTGCTAAATAAGAGAGATTTAATCCATTTTGAGAGGGGTTCATTTTATATTTTTTGCTCTTATTTAAGCGTTGACAAGTTTACAAAAAATAAAAGAATATCCTTCATTATATTCGTTTTTTTTCTTTTTATTTTCTTAAAAAATGTTAATGTAAAAAATATGTTATAAATAATTAAAAATAATATGGCCTGATTGTCTGAAATAAAAGACTTTCTGTTTTAAATTTATAATCATAGAAAAGGTGCCATTGCCATTTATATTTTCATTATTTTTGCACATTGATCCAATTTATACTGTACTATTGATGATATATCGCCTGATTGAAAAATTTTTTATTCTTATTCTTTTTAGTTGTATGTCGCTCAGTCTTTATGCAACTCATCAGAGAGCAGGGGAGATTTCATATACACACATAAGCAATCTGACATACGAGTTTAAATTAGTTACTTATACCTATACACCAAGTCCGGCGGACCGACCGGAGTTGGAGATATTTTGGGGAGACGGCTCCAGTACGATTGTCATTAGAAGCAGTAAAGTGAATTTACCTAATGATATCAGTGTCAATACATATATTGCCCGACACACTTTTGCAGGCCCCGGTTATTATACCATTTCTATGGAGGACCCGAATAGAAATGCCGGAATTGTCAATATTCCTAATTCTGTGAATATTCCGTTTTATCTCCAAACAACGCTGTTGATTAATCCTTTTCTGGGCCCCAATTCTTCTCCACAATTACTGAATCCGCCCATTGATAACGGTTGTGTAGGGCAAATTTATTACCATAATCCTGGCGCTTACGATATCGATGGAGATAGTCTCTCTTTCCGCCTGATTACTTGTCGTGGCTACAACGGAGAAAATATCCCGGGTTATTCATTTCCACAAGCATCCAATCAAATATCAATAAATCCGGTTACTGGTGATTTGATTTGGGATTCTCCAATTATTCAAGGAGAATATAATGTGGCTATTTTGATTCAAGAATGGCGTAACGGAGTCCTGATTTGTGAAATGCTAAGGGATATGCAAATTCTCATCGCAGCATGTAACAATCAACCGCCTACGATTGTTACAGTACAGGATACTTGTGTCCTGGCAGGAACGACGTTGGCATTATCTGTGTCGGCTTCGGATCCTAACTCTACGCAAGTAACTTTATCGGCAACAGGAGCTCCTTTGCGACATCCTGTTTCGCCGGCAACGTTTTTACCCGTTTCCGGTGCTCCACCCGTAACTTCTCAATTTACCTGGAATACTGATTGTCAACATGTCAGAAGATTGCCTTATCAAGTTACATTTAAAGCGATTGACAATGGTCCGCAAGTGAATTTAGTCGCTTTTAAGTCACTGCTGATTACCATTGTAGCACCTAAACCGGAAAATTTGACCGCCAATGCCATTGGCAATGAAATTCATTTGACCTGGGCTCCCGATTCTTGTCCCAATGTCGCCGGTTATCTCGTGTATAAACGAATTTCAAGTTACCCCTTCCTTCCCGATGTCTGCGAAACGGGTTTGCCTGCATATACCGGTTATCAACTGATTGGAAGAACAAATTCCCATGCTGATACTACCTTTACCGACGATGGATCGGTTTTTCCACTATACCATGGAAATGAATACTGCTATCGGGTGGTGGCTTTCTTCAACGATGGTGCAGAAAGCTATGTCTCCGATGAAATTTGTACCTATCTTCCCAATGATGCTCCCTTAATTACGCATGTGGATGTGGTTACTACGGATACCCGCGACGGAATGATTTTGGTTAGATGGAATAATCCAACCGAATTGGATTTCAGTATTTACGATCAGTTCGAATACCGGATTTTCAGAGCTTTAGCTTCGCAACCGACTTCATTTTCTCCAATTGCAACGCTCTATTCGCTGTCGGACACAATGTGGCTTGATACAGCCCTCAATACGCTCGAAAATAGCTATATGTACCAAGTAGAATTATGGGGTAGTATTCATGATGAAATGCAATTTGTCGAAGTTTCTGACCCAGCTTCTTCGGTTTTTCTAGATATCGATATTATGAGCAATGCACTTCTGCTCTCTTGGCAGGAACAGGTTCCATGGACGAATGTTTCTTATACGATTTATAAATACAATCCTCTTTCTCAATTGTTTGATTCCATCGCTGTTACAACAAACACATCTTATACCGATCGTCATTTGCAAAATGGTACTTCATATTGTTATTATGTTCGGGCTACCGGTGGATATTTTGTTCCCGATTCCTTATTTCCCTTGTATAATCGTTCGCAACGCCTTTGTGCCGTTCCCTACGATATAAATCCTCCCGAAATTCCTATAACGGTTTTTAGTACCGATTGTGAAACGGTCTCTCTTGAATGGACTTTCTCTTCCGATAGTGCTTATCTTGATGTATATCAATATTATATACATTATAAACCCACACTGAATGATGACTTTGTGGTTATAGATTCTTTTAGAAATGACGGCAACGACTGTTTCTTTTTTCCATGTACGCATCAACTTATCCAAATGCCTTATATTACCGGCTGTTTTGCCGTTTCTGTCATAGATACGGCCGGCAATAAATCTGCAATAGGAGATAGCACTTGTTTCGATGTGGATGATTGTATGCCCTATTCTTTGCCCAATGTTTTTACGCCCGACGGAGACGGTTTTAATGATTTATTTATGCCTTTTCCCTACGACAATGTAGCTTCGGTCAATTTTACCGTGTACGACCGATGGGGTAGGGTTGTTTTCAAAACCCAACACCCGGATTTGAATTGGGATGGAACTAATATGAATTCCAAACAAAAATGTCCTGACGGAACTTACTACTATGTTTGCGATGTCTATCTGTATTCTTTGCTGGGAGTCATTCAAACTCCTTTGCATGGCTCTATTACGCTTATTCGAAGCAATTAATTATATATCATAAAATAAAAAAACATGTTTACCGGAATTATTGAAAAAACAGGAAAAATTGTTCATATTGAACAAGAAAATACCAATTACCATTTTACAATTGAAGTCGATTTTGCCGATGAACTCAAGGTGGATCAAAGTATGGCGCATGATGGCTGTTGCCTCACAATTGTAAAGCTGGATAAAAAGAAAAAACAGTATGTGGTGACGGCCATGGACGAAACCATGCAAAAAACCAATCTTTGTACGTGGAAAGTTGGCTATGAAGTCAATCTGGAACGGAGTATGAAGATGGATGGTCGATTTGACGGACATATTGTACAGGGTCATGTCGATCAGACTGCAGTATGCGAAAAGGTGGTGGATGAAAACGGAAGTTGGCGTTATTTCTTCACTTATGATGCTTCCCGTTCCAATTTTACGGTGCCCAAAGGATCTATTTCAGTCAATGGGGTAAGTCTTACGGTTGTAAATTCGGAAAAAGGGCGATTTTCTGTGGCGATTATTCCTTACACACAGAAAGTTACTAATTTTCATAACTTTACCAAAGGCACGATTGTCAATATCGAATTTGATGTGTTCGGCAAATATGTGCAGCACCTATTGACGCAATATATGGCTGATAAAGAGTAATTTAATTATTATTTAGCGATTATTTTTTTTGGCGTGCCGGCTTCGCCGTCGGTCTCCGGCTCCAAGTCCGCGTCCGGAAGCTGTGTGCTCGCAAAGCCACAAAAAGAGCTTCCTCCGGTCGCTTTTTTGTGGCAGCGGCACATCGGCTTCCGTCCTTGCGGGCTTTCCGCCTACGTCCTCACGCAGGGGGAATGGCAACGTCAAAAGCTTCTAAGGAACAATACAAAATTCCTGGAAATATTATCCGCAAATAAATTTTTGTGATACCAATCAACAAATTCCCTTATTTCTTAATTACCAAGGAGTAGCTATACGACTCTGTTGTTTGCTTTTTGGGTTTTGTCGGCTTGTTTGGAGTTGTGGAATAGTTGATTTGCAAAGTTGCTTTGGCAGGTTGGGGGGCAAGATGAAAATGAATATAGATTTTGCAGTTGGATTTCACACGAATCCCATGGTTGTGAGCTTTTCCGTATTGCAAAAGCTTTACCAAACGAATTGCCTCTTCATTGCAAGACGGAGATAATCCTTTGATAATCTTGGGATTTTTAATTTCGCCCTCGTCGTTGACTTGGTAAGCAACTGTAACAGTTCCCTCAATTCGTTGGTTCATAGCATCTTCGGGATACTGCAAATGGGCAGCAATGAATTCCCTTAACGCTTTACGACCACCGGGATATTCCGGCTGCTGCAAAAACTTCTTCTCTTTTTTCGTTTTCTTTTCTTCCATATCAAGAAATTGGGGCTACAAGCAATAATTACTATATAACAATGGACATCTTATATGGCCAATACTTTGATGTTTTTCTGCAAATTATGAAATGAAATTTTGCAAACTTCACCTATTTCCTTAAAATATATTTGTTCAACTCTTCTTTGGAACTTGAATAAGTCAGGGCTTCATTGACCTTGTAATAATTTTGCTTGTCGAAGCAGAAATCGTAAGCAAACTTCAGATAGTCAAGTTTATTGTCTTCAAAGGAAAATAAAAGTGCAATTTCTGTTATTTGATTGGCTGTTAATATGTTGCTGGAAGTTACTTGTTTGGCAATATCCAATTTGTTGCTTTCAAATGATTCGGAGGAGATTATATTTTTGATATTTGCAAATTTGTCTGGGGAGCAGAATTGGTGAGCGGGTACGACAATTACATCCGGTTGTGGAGCTGGTGGGGGAGGAGGAGTTTGAGAATTGCCGGGTATATTGGGATGATGTGGATTTGGTGAATAGTGCCCGTTTTGAGGCATTTCGTATGGCTGATAATTTATGCTTGTGTTCGCAAGGATGTTAAAATTAACGGATTTCAAAAAAATCTTGCCTCCACGCGGTGTGTATTCAATTAGAAAATTATAATTGCCTGATTGTAAAGAAAGGCGGGTATTCAATTCGCGATTCTCTGTCTGCAGTCTTATGTTGTAGTTTCCCGGACGCAAACCCCTCACGGCAATGGATTCGGTTGCTTGTTCGTTTTGCAGTTGGTCATTGATGTAAAGCCAAAAACGTTCAAAATTTTGTGAAGTGATTACCAACGAAGCTTGTTGGTAATTTTGGTGCGGTTGTGACATTCCAAAGTTGGCAATTGCACACAATGCAATTAATATAAAAAGTTTTTTCATAATGATTTGTAATTTTTATGGGGCAAAGATAGTATAAAATTATCAATTTACAAAACAACGCAAAACTCTTGCCATCCAGCGCGTGAGGCGGTAGGTGGAAAGCCCGCAAAGACGGGAGGCGATGTGCCGCTGCCACAAAAAAGCGACCGGAGGAAGCTCTTTTTGTGGCTTTGCGGCAA
>CAZWCI010000106.1:0-6089 GCA_964632815.1 uncultured Lentimicrobiaceae bacterium
ATTTAACATTGTTTATTGAAATCTTTTAATAATCAAATTGATAGTACCATTTTTTTGTATATTTTTGCAAACTTTCAAAGGTAAATATTAAATAACACTATATGATGAACTTTTCAAAAGGAGTAAAATCTATATTATTTGTTGGAATCATTATCTTCCAGACAAGTATTTTCGCACAACAGACTCAAGACAGTATTCCGATTACATTACAAAAAGCCATTGAAATCGGATTGAATGAAAGCCCCACTATTCGCATTGCCAATCGCGAAATTCAGAGCAAGAAGTACTACAAAAGTGAGCAGATTGCGGCTATGTTTCAAGACATTGCATTATCGGGAAGTTACAACCGTACTATTAAAAAGCAGGTAATGACTATGGAATTTGGTGGAATGCCGATGGAAATTGAAGTTGGGACGGACAACAATTACACAGTTGGGTTAAGTGTTGCGCTTCCATTAGTGATGCCGACAATCTGGCAAAATATTAAATTATCGAAACTTGACATTGATTTGGCGATTGAATCGGCACGTTCGTCAAAAATCTCGTTAGTTAAAGAGATTAAGAAGGCCTATTATGCGGTATTGATGAGTCAGGAATCGTATAATGTTTTAAAACGCAATTATGCCAATATTGAGCTCAGCAACAAGTTAATCACCCAGAAATACGAGCAGGGTTTGGTATCCGAATTTGAAAAATTGCGTTCGGATGTACAGCTTAAAAACCAGCGGCCACAAATCACCGCTGCTGAAAATACCATTGCCGTCACCACGATGATGTTGAAAGCAATTATGGGCGTTGACCTATATGAACCACTCATTTTTATAGGCAGTTTATCGGATTATGAAGACGAAGTGAGCAATGGAATACTCCCTGATTACAAGTCTATTACCTTAGAAAGCAACAGCGATTTAAAGCAGATGGATTTGAATAAAAACCTTATAGAAGTTTCTAAAAAACTCATCATCTCCTCTGTATGTCCTACACTTTCATTGGGTGGAAATTACCAGTTTATGGCCATGAACAACAATTTTAAGTTTTCGGAATACAACTGGATACCCTACTCTGTAATCGGTTTATCGCTTAGGGTTCCTATTGTTTCGTGGGCTGCTACCTCTTACAAAATGAAACAAAATGATTTACTCTTAGCGAACATCAAAGATCAAAAAGAGTATATAGAAAAGAACTTACGTGTTAGCGTTCAGAACAACCTCAACAACATCAACAATGCGATGGAAGATTTGCAATCAAACAAAGAGACCATGATACAAGCAGAAAAGGCATATCAAATTATACAAAAGCAATATGAATTGGGGATGGCAACGTGGTTGGATTTGAATTCGGCAGAATTAGCCATGGTTGGCTCAAAATTAACCTATTATCAATCCATTTACAACTACCTGACGGCTCATGCAGAGTTAGAAGCCATCATGGGAAAATAACTATTAACAAACATAATATCAGTCAATAACAATTAAAACCATAATAATACAATGAAAAGATCAGTTCAACTCTTAAGCGTCGTCTTCCTTTTTGCAAGCATCCTGGCGTCATGCACCGGCTCTTCGAATGAAATCAAGCAAGTTACGTCCGATGAAACCATTGACGTTAAAGTCACTACAGTTCACAAGCAAAAAGTTGAGCAATTATATGAATATACGGCCATGGTACAAGCCAATGCCGTGAACCACATTGCCCCTACGATTCCGGGACGTATTGATGCCATTTATGTAGAAGTAGGCGATTATGTAAAGAAAGGAGACAAGTTAGTCCAAATGGACGCCAGCAACCTCAATCAAGCAAAAGCGCAATTAGACAATTTAGAAGTTACATTCAAAAGAATTGACGGTTTATATAAATCGGGCGGAGTTTCAAAAGCAGAATGGGATGCTCAGCACACAGCCTTGGAGGTAGCCCGCACTTCATACGAAAATCTATTAAACAATACTCGTTTAGTGAGTCCGATCAGTGGAATTGTAACCATGCGTAACTATGACAGCGGAGATATTTTCGGTGGCAATCCAATTTTACAAGTACAACAAATCACTCCGGTTAAAATGATCATCAACATTTCTGAGTCTCAATACCCCAAAGTGAAAAAAGGCATGAATGCCAAAATAAACTTGGATGTATATGAAAATGATAAATTTAATGGTAAAGTAAATTTAATTTATCCGGTAATTGACCCACGCACACACACTTTTTCGGTAGAGTTGATTATTGCAAACAGCAACAACAAAGTTAGACCTGGGATGTATGCTCGTGCCACATTAAATTTCGGAATTAATGAAAACGTAGTTGTTTCGGATGTAGCGATTGTAAAACAACAAGGTGCCGGAGATTATTATGTTTTCGTTCATAAAGATGGCAAAGCAGTATACAGACAAGTAGAATTGGGAAGACGTCTTGGTGACCGTTACGAAATTTTATCCGGAATTCAAGATGGAGAAGAGGTAATTACTACCGGTCTTAATAAGCTTAATGACGGAAAGAAGGTGAATGTCGTAGCCAAAGAAGAAGCACCTATTGAAGAATAAGTCCATTTAATACGGAACAGAAAAGTTCACCACTTTAATATAAAAAACTAAAACAGAAAAATAAACGAACCAATATGAGTCTATACCAATCGTCCGTAAAGAAGCCCATCATGACGGCACTAGTCTATGTTGCGGTCATTATCATAGGAATGTTTTCTCTTTCCAAACTGCCCGTTGACCTATTTCCTGAAATGGGGGAAAACACCATTATGGTGTTCACTACATATCCCGGAGCCAATGCTGCAGATATAGAAAATAATATTTCAAAACCATTAGAGAACGTTTTAAACGGGATTAGTGATTTAAAAAACATTACATCGAACTCAAAAGAAAACTACTCAATTATCTATCTAGAATTTGAGTATGGGGTTGACATAAATGAAGCCACGAATGATGTTCGAGACAAATTAGACATGTTCAACTCCATGCTTCCGGACGGAGCGAATTTGCCGTTCATCTTCAAATTCAGCATGGAAGACATTCCTATTACAATGTTATCGGTACAATCCAATGAGAGTACAGATGCACTTTATAAGATTTTGGATGATAAAGTTGCCTCTCCATTACGTCGAATCAAAGGAGTAGGAACAGTTTCTGTTGCAGGAGCACCTCAACGTGAAATTCAAATCTATTGTAATCCTTACAAATTAGAAGCCTATAATTTAACCATTGAAGCCATTGCATCCAGAATTGCAGCAGAAAACCAAAATGTTCCTTTAGGGAACATAGATCTTGGCTCTGAGACTTACTCTATGCGTGTTCACGGGGAATTCTCATCAGCGAAACTCATGGAAAATGTTATTGTAGGAAGTTTCAATAATCAGAATGTTTTTTTGCGGGATGTTGCCACAGTTAAAGACACTGTCCAAGAACGGATGCAAGAAGTTTATAACAATGGCAAGAGAGGGGCCATGATAGTTGTGCAAAAACAAAGCGGAAGTAACTCTGTAGAAATTGCCAAGAAAGTATTTGAAAAACTCCCTGAGATACAACAATCCTTACCCTCAGATATAAAGATAGATCTTATCGCCAATACTTCTGATAGTATTGTGAACACCATCAACAGTTTGGAAGAAACCATCATCATCATTTTGATATTGGTTGTCTTTGTTGTTTTGTTCTTTTTAGGACGATGGAGGGCGACATTTATTATTGCTTTAGTAATTCCTGTTTCGTTGGTATCATCGTTCATTTACCTTTTTGTTACCGGTAATTCTTTAAATATCATCTCATTATCTTCATTAAGTTTGGCCATTGGTTTGGTTGTAGATGATGCTATTGTGGTTATAGAAAATATTACCACACACATTGAACGAGGGACAAAACCTAAATCTGCAGCGATTTTTGCAACGAGTGAAATTTCACTTTCAGTTATTGCCGCCACTTTAGTATTAATAGCTGTATTTTTACCTTTGACCTTTTTGGAAGGAATGGCAGGAGTTATGTTTGAACAATTAGGATGGATTGTAACGATTGTAATTACAGTTTCATTGGTTGCTGCCATGTCTCTAACGCCTATGCTATCCTCCTTGATGTTGAAAAGTGATCCCAAGCGTGGAAAAGTATTCGGCGCCATGTATAAACCTATTGAAAAGGGATTAGCTGCACTAGACAGAGGATATTCTAAATTTTTAAGATGGTCTGTATCACATCGAGGTATCATTGTCTTTTCTGCTATAGCTTTATTCGGAGGTAGTTTACTTTTAATGAAATTTATCCCCACAGAATTCTTTCCTGTTCAGGACCAAGCGAGACTCTCCGTAAAGGTTAAATATCCCATCGGAACTCGTTTGGAAACCACTCGTGCATTTGGATTGGAATTTACAGAACAGGTGAAGAAAAATTATCCTGAAGTCTTGATGTGCAACTTTTCTGTAGGTCAGGCTGATGAAGATAATGCTTATATGATGCTTTCCGATAATGGTTCCCATATCATTTCTTTTAATATACGTTTTACGAAAAAAACAGAAAGAAAAAGATCAATTACAGAACTCGCCGATCAGTTACGTGAAGATTTAAGAAAATATCCCGAAATCAATTCGTTTGCTGTAACAATGGGACAAGGAATGGGATCTTCTCAAAATGTTGATATAGAGGTATATGGATATGATTTTGAAAAGACTGATAAATTTGCAAATGAAATTGCAGAAAAAATGAGAAAAGTTCCGGGATGTACCGAAGTAAATATCAGTCGTGATGAATACACTCCTGAAATTCAAATCGATTTTGACAGACAAAAATTGGCTGAAAACGGTTTAAATTTAACTACAGCATCCTCTTTTGTAAGAAATAGATTTAATGGATTTATTGCCTCTTACTATCGGGAAGACGGAGAAGAGTATAACATCAAAGTACGCTATGCTCCTGAATTCCGTCAATCGGTAGAAGCAATTGAGAATATTTTGGTTTATAATTCTTCCGGTGCAGGTATAAGAATTAAAGATTTGGGAACCGTAGTTGAACGGCTTACCCCTCCGACCATTGTGCGTAAAAACCGTGAGCGTATGGTTCAAGTATCTGCTATCGTAGGGAAAGATGCCGTATTAAGCGAAATTGTTGATGCTGCAAATAAAGAATTGAAACAAATAGATAAACCTGCCGATATCGACTATAAAATTGCCGGAGCATGGGAAGATCAACAAGAATCATTCCAGGACTTGATCACATTAATGCTCTTGATTGTCATCCTTGTTTATATTGTAATGGCATCTCAGTTTGAATCATTTACCTATCCTTTTGTCATCATGTTTTCAATACCATTTGGATTTTCCGGGGTATTAATAGGTCTTGCTATTAGTTCCACTCCATTAGGCATTATGGCTTTGGTAGGATTAATGATGCTGATTGGAATTGTCGTCAAGAATGGGATTGTGCTCATTGACTATACGATTCTGTGTCGTGAACGAGGAATGAACATTAAAGATGCGGTTGTAGCAGCCGGAAGATCCCGTTTACGTCCGATTTTGATGACCACTCTTACCACTGTTTTAGGGATGATTCCGTTAGCCTTAGATAAAGGAGAAGGCGCTGAAATGTGGAATTCATTAGGGATGACCGTAGCATGGGGGTTATCGATGTCCACGATTGTTACATTGGTTCTTATTCCAATTTTATATAGTTTATTTGCCGATTTTGGGGTATTCAGAAAAAATAAAAAATTAAAGAAATTAGCCACTACTTAAAATATCAGACTATGAAAGCCGTATTCATCTCTTTTTATCAAGCATTTTACGATGAAGTTATTGCCGTCCTTGACAATTTAGAAATTCGAGGATTCACTTATTGGCCCGAGGTACAGGGACGTGGCTCCGCAACCGGAGAACCGCATTACGGAACTCATACGTGGCCCACACTCAATGCTGCTGTTCTTACTTTCATAGAAGATAATAAAGTAAAAGCACTATTGGACGCAGTTCATCAATTAGACTTATCTGCTCCGCAACAAGGAATCAGAGCATTTGTACTTAACGCTGAAGAGGTATAATAAAGAAACTCCTTTAAACTCAATGGGTCTGTCTAACAAGTTTTAGGCAGACTTTTTTTTTGTGTAAAAAA
>CAZWCI010000107.1:0-5996 GCA_964632815.1 uncultured Lentimicrobiaceae bacterium
TGAAAGAAATTTATTCTTTGCTTTCAAAATATATTCAAAACAGATCGACAGAAAAAAATTAAGGCATCCACTCGATAATAGCTTCGGCGGGTTGTGCTTTCCTCCATCGATGAAAATCGGCGTAATTATCAATTCCACTCTCTATAACGGCTTTATAGTATTCGATTCCACGGATACTCTCATTGTCGGGCGTATCGTATTTGAGACGTAAAATGGTCTTTTTTTGTTCCGGAGTGATAATACTCATGATACGATTCGCCACTTGTTCAAAATATCCGTCATATTTTGAATTTTTTACAATATGAATCATATCCAATTGCCAAATCCGATTATTGTTGTCTTTGTAGAGAGCATGCCATTCCAAACAAGCTTCTTCGGTATCCAGCAAATTGTTATACATGATTGATTGAAGGTTTGGGGTACATGCCAATCGTGACATCACTTTGAAATCATCTTCAATACTAATGGTGGGCGTATACAAGTGCATATCAATATCCAAATGTTTCATCAATAATCCCATTTTGAGGGAACCAATCAAATTCACTTCTGCACCGATACTTTGCCATAGTTCCATAATTTGAGTTGATTGCAGCACTTCTCGGGCACATTGTTGATTCTGTTGGGCAAGGGCAAAAATATCTTCCATTGTTTTTTTATAATATTATCTTGTTAAATCAATATTAGTTATATAAATGTAAACTTTTTTCAGGATAAGGTAGATAATTAACTCCGAACCAGCAAGTTAATAAGAATAGAAATGCAATAATCAATAGAACCATTGCACGAGTGTGTGCATTTTGGAAAATTCTCCGATGGAGCAGAAATATCAAATATAACAACCAGGTCATAAGTGCCCACGTTTCTTTAGGATCCCAGTCCCAAAAGACGCCCCACGCTTCTTTTGCCCACAATGCCCCCATAAACATCCCCAACGTAAATGCTCCGGTGCCAATGGAAACTAAATTATCGGTTGCATTAGATAGATGGGGATTCTTATTAAAAAGATAATAAATAGCCAATAGAAAAGATGCCCCTAAAAAAGCATAAGAGATCATGTAAATGACGACATGAGGGATAAACCAAATACTTTGAAGAGCCGGCATTAACTCTTTATGGTGAATTTCGGGTTTTAGAATATTGATGATGATGAATACGCTGGATAATAGGGTAGTGAAGGAAAGGATAAATCGATAATGCCAAAGCATATATATGAGAGACCCTGCAGCAGCAAGAAAAAAAGAAAACCAAAGTCTTGTTTCGCCCATGGTGCGTAAGGGAGGACGATCAATGAATACCCAATATCCAATAATAAATGTGGCATATATGATTATTCCTAATAATGCAAAGAGAATCGCAATGGTTGATTTTTTAGAGGTGATGGCAGATAAAACAGAGGCAATTCCCCAACAAATTATGGAAGCCACAGAGAAAAAGATAAAATTATCCCAATTAATCATGAGTAGTTTCTCCTTCCTTTTTTACATTGGACTTGACCGGAATCATCATCATTAGAGCGGCTATCATCAGAAAGATTATTCCCGTTTTAGTTGCTTTTTTCCAAGGGTCTTTAACGAGCATAAGTACGCAATGATCCATCTCTTCGTTTTTTTTGTGATAGGATTGAAGATACAAATCATAATCATGAAAACTTGCCGGACCATTTACATGGCATTGTGTATGATAAATTTTATCGTTTTGGGTAATATGAAATTTTGCTTCTACCTGTTTGGCGTTGCCGGATTTGTATTGTGTTACATCAATATTGTCTAATTGGATTGAAAACGGAAGTCGAACGGGGCATTTTGTATCTGTATGGGCAATATCGGATGCATAAGTTTTGTTAATCACGATGGTGTATTTATGCTGATCTGCCGTTCCCCAAAAAAGAGAAATAATAATGAGAATTGCCCCTAATTCAAAAAGACGGGGACGAAGGTGCTTCCACGAGAATTTGAGCGCCCATTGTTTTACATGATGTGCCATCAGAGTGAAGAGTAGACATGTTGAAATAACAGCTAAAAACGGAGAACCCAAAAAACGGGAAAGCCCTATTTTAAAAAAGATATTTTGGGGAGAAAGTGAATCCGGAAAAAAGGTACGCATTATTTGAATAATAAAAATAGTTCCTAGAAATAGACTCAGGGCGTAAAAAAGCCATTTTGAGGAAGATATCTTTTTCCAAATAGGATGCAATAAAGGTACATTCTTCACTATAAACAAAATGAATAGCAAAGAAAAAAGAAAAATCACATTAACCGGAAAAGCAAAAAATTGTGAAGTCACCATATTTGCTAAATGGATAAGTTATTATTTTACAATAATCTAAACGGATGATTAGTGATTAAAAATGAATATCAAATAATCATCCGGTTTAAAAAGTTATTATTTTAATTTACGTGAAGTATAACTTTTATAGTCGTAAATTTTTCTTTCATAGTCGCCACTTCCAAAAAGACTTGAAGAGATAAGAAAATCAGCTGTAGCTCTGTTAGAAGCGGTTGGAATGTTATAAAGAACCGTAATACGTAGTAAAGCTTTTACATCCACATCGTGGGGTTGTTGAGCCATTGGATCCCAGAAGAAGAACGTAAAGTCAATTTTGTTTTCTGAAATGAGTGCTCCCAATTGTTGGTCGCCTCCCAATGGTCCTGATTTTAATAATGAAATTCTGATGTACTCTCTGGAGTGTTTTTCCACACCTTTATTGAGTTCAGCTTCGACAATTTTTCCGGTTGTTCCGGTGCATACAATATGATGTTGTTTGAGTTTTCCTTTGTTAAAAGCTACCCATTCTGCAAGATCGTCTTTACAATTATCGTGGGCAACTAGAGCTATTGTGTATGTAGGATTCATAAAATTAAGATTTAATTAAACGATAGGTGTCCGAAGCAATTACCAACTCTTCGTTGGTTGTCACGGACAGAATTTTAACGCGGGAGTCTGGTGTTGAAATGATGCCGTCTTTCCCTGCCATGTCACGGTTGGCTTGTTTATCCATAAAAGCACCAAGAAATTCAAGTCCTTCGTCGCAAATGGCTTCACGTTGATACCATGCATTTTCACCAATTCCTCCCGTAAAAAGAATGATATCGACGCCGCCCATGGCCACTGCATAGGCTCCGATATATTTTTTCACTCGATAAGCAAACAATTCGAAAGCATATTTTGCTCGTTGATCGCCCTCTTCTTTACGTGCATAGATATCACGCATATCTACTGTATTTCCGGTAATCCCCAATAATCCGGATTTCTTGTTGATGAGGTTATTCATTCCTTTGTAATCCAGTTGTTCTTTTTCGGCAATATAGAGGAGTGCTCCTAAATCAAGGTCACCGCAACGGGTACCCATGGCAAGTCCTTCTACCGGAGTAAATCCCATCGAAGTATCAACGGATTTTCCATTTTTTACGGCACAAATAGAGGCTCCGTTTCCAAGATGACAACTGATGATTTTAGAGTTTTCATAAGAATATCCTACCATCTCTGCTGCTTTCGGGGCAACATATTTATGGCTTGTTCCGTGGAACCCGTAACGACGGATTTTCATCTGATCATAATATTCGAAAGGAAGGGCATAAAGAAATGCTTCAGCTGGCATAGTTTGATGAAAGGAGGTGTCAAAAACACCGACGTGTTGAATGTTGGGAAGTAATTTTTTCATTACTCGAATACCGAGCAAGCTAGCCGGATTGTGCAGCGGAGCCAATTCACATAACTGTTCGATAATTGCAATCTCTTTATCTCCCAAAATGGTACTGTCTGCAAAATATTCTCCTCCGTGGGCAACACGATGACCAACCGCTTTGATTTCATCTAATGATTTTATTACGCCATGTTCTTTATCAATCAATGTGTTGAGAACTAAATTCACGCCGACTTCATGATTCGGGATTGCGGTCTTGATCGCATAAGTAGGCTTTCCGGACTGCTTGTGGGTAAATTCACCCATCTCTAAGCCAATACGTTCTACAATTCCTTTTGCGATTAATTCGGCATTGTTTGCCATGTCAATCAATTGATATTTGATTGATGAGCTTCCGCAATTCAACACTAATACTTTCATTTTCAGTTACTTTTATTATTTTAAGATCGTTTTTTTAGTTTCGCAAAATTACATAATTTTTTGGACATTTCTTACTAATTTTTCAAAATCTGACACAGATAATTGTTCCGGCCGTAAATTAAAAATGGGATCATTCAGAAACGCCTTTTCAAAATTAATGCTGCGCAAACTATTGCGAAGTGTTTTGCGCCGTTGATTGAATGCGGTCTTAACTACGGTCTTAAATAAAAGCTCATCACAATGCAGCTCTTTTTCAGGATTTCTCTGCATCCTTATCACTGCTGATTTTACTTTTGGGGGAGGAGAAAAAACGGTCTCCTCTACCGTGAATAGATAGTCAATGTCGTAAAATGTTTGCAATAAAACACTAAGGATCCCGTAATGTTTGTTCCCCGGCTTTGATGCTATCCGTTCTGCCACCTCTTTTTGAAACATCCCGACTAAAGAAGGAATCTTGTCTTTATTCTCAAGTACTTTAAACAAAATTTGTGATGAGATATTGTATGGGAAATTGCCAATTACGGTATATGACTCCTGAAATAGACAGGATAGGTCCAATGTAAGAAAATCTCCCTCGATAAGATTTTCTCCCAATTGAGGAAAGTGGTGTAGCAGATATTCAACGGATTCATGGTCGATTTCGACTACTTTGACATTAAGAGATTGATCTTGAATTAAATATTTAGTGAGGACTCCCATTCCGGGACCAATTTCTAAAATATTTTTTTCGTTGGGAGAAAGTGTGCGGGCAATTCGTTCCGCTATAGTTTCATCGGTTAAAAAATGTTGGCCAAGCCTCTTTTTTGGCGTTACTCTCATCATGGTTATTTGAACAGCAAATATATACAATTTATCAATATGCTTTTTACATTTGCTCTTAAGAAATTTCTATTTTTTTGTATTTTTGCATTTTAAATTAGAATAGAATGAATTACGTTGATACTCACGCCCATCTTTACAAGGAATACTATCCGAATGATTTTCACGAAGTCTTGCATCGTGCTGTGGAAGCAAAGGTGACACAAGTGATTTTGCCTTGTGTCAATTCGCAAAGTATTCCCGATATTATGGAGGCGGTGTCTCAATATCCGAATCATCTTTTTCCGCTCATTGGAATCCATCCGAGTGATATTACGTCTGATTATAAGCAGGAACTCTCTTTCTTGAAAGGTTTTCTTAATAATCCGGAAGTCGTGGGCGTGGGAGAAGTTGGCATGGATCTTTACCATAATCGTGAATTTATTAAGGAACAAGAAGATGCTTTTGATACACAATTGCAATGGGCTGTGGAATATCAATTTCCGCTTTCTATTCATATCCGAAATGCCTACGAAGAAGCATTTGCAATTCTAAAACGATATAAAAACAGAGGATTGAAAGGGGTGTTGCATTGTTTTTCAGGAGGAATTCAAGAAGCTCGTTGGGCAATTGATTTTGGGTTTAAATTGGGAATAGGGGGAGTCGTTACTTTTAAAAAAAATAAATTGGAAGAGATTGTAAAGGAAATAGGATTGGAACATGTTGTACTTGAAACAGATGCCCCCTTCCTTGCGCCGGATCCTTTCCGCGGTAAGCAAAACGAAAGTGCTTATATTCCCTTAATTGCGGAAAAAATTGCCTCTATTTTTGAAATTCCTTTGGATGAAGTAATGCGGTTGGCCACTTTGAATGCGTGGAGTGTCTTTGAACGACTAAGACCTTGAGTATCCTTTTTTAGATTTCCTTCTCAAAAATAGGATTTGAGAATTTTCATTATTTTTTTATATTGTTGTCCGGGAAAAAATAAAAACCGGGAAAAACAATCAAAAGGACTTGATAATCAAGTAGTCGATTTTATTTATTTGGGCGTGCCGGCCGTTGGCCGTCAGTGCCCGGCTACAAGTCCGCAGCCGGTAGTCGTGTGGCCGCAAAGCTGCAAAAAGAGCTTCCTCCG
>CAZWCI010000108.1:0-5989 GCA_964632815.1 uncultured Lentimicrobiaceae bacterium
TCCTTTTTTAATTTGATAAAAAACATCATACACAAAAGCGTGTGTATAGGCCTGTTCCATAGATGATTCCGTTGTTTGTCGCCAACTCCGAATAACCTTTCCTGTTTCTATATTGACCAAATAACTTTCGATGATGGTACTCTTATTGGTAAACGCAATCTGCAAAGCCGAAACAGGGAATAAAAACGGAACAAAAGCGGTGTAGGTAATCGGGAGTAATTTTCCAGCATTGAAAAACCGTGCATTTTTCTGATATACCATAAAAAGAGAAATTGAATTGGTGCCTAATTCCCCAACTACAGAATCTATTCCAATGGATTGATAATAGACCATATTCACATTATCGGCATTAATAAAATCGGCAATCCAATATCTTACTTTAGCATAGTGATTGTATTCCCCTGTATTCATCTGACGCACTTTTTCAATAGTATAGATTTCTGAATTCAAGTCTAACTTCTTAGTACTTTTTTCCGCAAGAGTCATCAATATTTCCGAATCTTTCTCTGATTTTTCATAATTTTTTTTGATGGTTTTAACATCCTTCTTTTTTCCGGAATAGGCATAATAGGGATTGGCCACAATAATTTTTTCTGGAATCATGAAAGTTTCTTCCGCAATGAGTTGATTAATTTTCTCATCTTCACATTCACGGGTAACGGATTCCAGGAGTTTCATAAAATCTTCATCCTGACGAAGGTCAACGAGCATAAAATTTGCTGTTTTAAACTTCGAAGAAGGGATTACTTTTCGATTCTTGCTGGTCTGTTTGATTTGTTGATATTTGTTTCTTACGGAAGTAGAATCAGAGGTTATTTCAGTAAGAGTTTCTACGGGAATTTCGCCCACTTCAATTCCTTGCGGGTAATCTGAAAAATCAGTATAGCCCATTTTATTTTTCTGAACCAAATCTCTCATTAAATCTCTCACAATCATGGATAAATATTGATTATTTGGATAGCGTTGGGAGTTAATCCATGCATTTCTCAATGCAAAGAGTGTCATTTCGTCCCGGTTTACTTTAGAGAAAAAGTAATGCACTTGTTGTTTTTCGCCTTCGATATGTTTATAATTATCAAGTACTGATCTAATACCTCCATAATTTTTGTGTTTGGCAAAGCCGTAAAGTGCAGCACTCATGGCCACTTCAAGAAATTGATTATCCGGATACAATTGTTGCAGTACGTATGTATTATAAATAGCATTCCCGTAGTCATGCTCGGTCAGAAAAATATTAATACATTCGAAACGTGCAAGGGTTCTAATTTCATTAAAGAGGGTTTCAGACTGAACAAAAACTTTACGATCAGGTTGTGGGGCATCGGGTAACAACAGTTGGGCATTGGCTCTTCTTTTTTGAATATTGGGATGAGTACTCAGCGTATCCACATAATCTTCTCTATTGCTGATTGGCGCAACAGAAGTCAGAAAATAGTTTTCGGGAAATTGATAGAAATCAGTTTCCACGAAAGATCGGGGAAAGGGTATTTCCTCAAATGGCAAATATGAATATTGCAACACATCGAATATCCCGTCCAACACCTCATAACTATAGGGAGACGTCTTATAGTAACGTTCAATGGCCCATTTATCTGCAGCCATTTCTGTTTCGCGAGAACGATTATGGTAGCGTAAAAAATAGTCTTTATAATCTTGAGGACTAATTTTCTCGCGATACTTTTCCAATTCGGTAATATGATGTTCCACAAAGTGTGAGATTTCATGGGCAAGTACAAAGGCAAGTTCACTTTCATTAGACACTTGCGCTATCAGTCCCAAATTAACCAAAACAAAACCCTGCTCGGTCGCAGAGGCATTCACCACCGGAGATTTTAAGATCAGAAAATGAAGTTGTTGGCGCAATTCCGGATACGAAACCAATAGATTATCCGCAATTTTCTCAATATAAAGATTTAACTTTGTTCCGTAAAGAATTTTTCCGTCTTTAATCATCTCTTTAATGAAATAATTTTGTTCTTCAGACGGTAAATTCCGATTTAAAAAATTAAGAACACTTTCCGGCATTTCACCTTCGGATTTCAGTGCCGTAAATTCATCAACTGTTGGTTGTGCAAAAGCAGAGAAAAACAATATACCAAAAATACAAGTTAACAAAAATTTTTTCATTAAATATTTGATTTAAACATTCATAAATTAGTCTTCAAACAATACGCGACTAAATTCCATATTTTTCTTGTTGCTGGCATGAATAATCAAGTCATTTCCATCAACAAAAAGAAGTTTTTCAAACATTTTCTTTTGCGTTTTTGAATTGAGCAACATTTTGCGCTCTTCATCTCCGTTTTCATTTATTTTAACCAACATAGTACATGATTTTTTCCAACTATTTCTAAAAACTTTATCTTGCTTTCCTGTATAATTTTCCAAATTATCATTAAATACAAAATAAATATCATTCCCTTTTTGAAAAGCATCAAAAGAAACAAATGTTTTTTCAAAATAATCAGTATAAAATAAAGTTCTAGTTAGTTGGGCTTTTTCAATCATTTTAAATTCTTCAGCATCTCCGTCTGGAGAGAAAAGATTATAAATAATATTTTTAGCATAATAATAGTATTGTGTGGGGGAATTATTGGTTCCATATGAGATATAGAATTTGCGTTGTTCTCCGATCAAGGCAATTTTACCATTATCTAATTCAAAAATCTCTCTACATTTAACTTGATGTTGTTGGTTGTCCAATTTGGGAGTGAGGTTTCCACCAAAAATAACTCTTTTCTCTTGATAAGAAGAGGGAAATTTAGTATTAACAAGATTGGAAAAATTTTCGGTTTTCACATCAAAGAAGGCTCCAAAATAACCAGCCTCATTATCCTGAAGGCGAAGTCCCGTTTTATAATATCCTCCAATAAAAATATTCCCGTTTTTAAGAATTTTTAATTTAAGTTCGTCAATAAATCCAAAAGAAATATCCTCTACAGCTTCGACAGAATTATTTTCAGTTACTTGATAGAGATGAAGTTGTTCGTCTGTACGCGATTTTTTATCTTCCACATAAGAGATAATCGGCACATAGACACTTCCTTGATTATCGATAGCACAATCCTCTATGGCAAAAGTTTTATTTTTAAATTCTAAATCGAGATGATTTTCCCACAAGAGTTCTCCCCTATTATTAAAGGTCATTACCGCCGCCCCTTTAAAGAGATTTTTCTTATTTACTTGCATATATACAATGACAATTTTTGATTTATCGGGAGAAATAGCAGTAGTGAGATAAGAATCATCTCTCTTTTCATATTTATAAGTGGCAATCTCTCTTGATTTCCATTGAAAACTGCGACTTCCCTTGTCATAAGAATTCATCTCAATAGTAAATTCCTTTTTTTTATCATTTTCTATAGCATATATCCCGATTATTTCATCTTCATTTTCAAAACAATCATAAAATCGATAGTCTTCTGGAGTAATTACTTCAATTTTTGTACATCTATTATTCATTTTATCAATAAAATAAATATAATCATTGGTAATATATTTAGGGATTCTTGCAAAAAAAGGATTCACATCTTTGAGAAAAGAAGACCTATACAAATAATAATTATCAGCATCTTGCTCCATGGTTATAAACCTATAGGAGTATGAATGCATTGCTTTCTCCACCTGTAAATCGATAGGAAAAGTTTGACTTTGCCCCATTACGCTAATAAATGTTAAAGAGGCCAATACACACAGAAATAATTTTTTCTTCATAACTAATTAATTTACTTAAATATATAAATAACTTTAACTTAATATGCAATCACATTCATTACAAATGAATGGCGCAAACTTACAAAAAAATCATCCCTATTTTAAAAACTTCTTATTTTTTTAAAATTTTAAATATTTCTTCGACCTCCCAATAGCCTCTAATAATTATGGGTTTGTCAAAATAGAATATTTTTTCGGGCTGAATTTTCTTTTCGTAATTACCGGTATCCCATCTTCCATTAAGGTTTACATCCTCAATAACTTTAATTTTGTAATGATCCGGAATTAAATGGGTATAAAAAATTTTGGTAGAAGATAAAATGGTATCTGTTTGGATAATTTTATCTTTAGAAGAAAGAAGAGAGATTATGTATCCTATCCCCTCATCTTCAATTTGATAGCGCATCATCAGATCCCCGTAATCCTTATCAGATTTAACGGTAAAATTGAAAAATAGACTATCATGGGTTGTCCCTTGATAACTCCAAAATAAAGAATCTTGAAAAATTATGGTATAAGGGACTTTCTCTTCTTTCTTAAACAACAGAGGATACGCAGTAACTAAGCCATCAGGAATAGAGATATAATCAACCAACGTATCATTACCACTATTTTTTCTTTTGATTAACGTAAAGGGAACAGAATCCATAGGGCGAACAGGACAAGAGAAATTCAACATCGTGTGCAAATAGAGTTGATCGGCATTCGCACTTGTAACCTGCAGTTTATCATCCAATTGTTTTTTACTGGCATCTCTGCCTCTTTGCCGAGATTCACGGAAAGGCAACAAATGACACGTATCTCGATACAAACCATCCGTCAATATTTCTAAGTGCAAGGAATCTGATATGGGTTGTTTCAAAAATAACGTCAGAGTATCTCGCTGGCTGTTTAGTTTCTCAAACCATTCTACTTTTTGACCTGTATCAAGTTGATTTATTAAATACTCATTAATAGGTTTATTAAAAACGAATTCGTAAACTCCTTTTCTGAGTGTAGTCCATTTGGGTTCGCGATACACGGTATCTTTTTCGGTGAAAAGAGTTAAATGTACATATTGTGATTCAATTTGCGCAAAGAGGTCAGGAAGAGAATCCTTTGAAGCAGAATCTACCAATGCAATCGGTAATGCCGTAACCAGATTTTCCCGAAAAGCAATAGATTCATTGGGGAGATCGTAGATATAATTCTGGTTAATATCTTTCAACGCAAATATTTTATAACTTCCTTCAGCGATGTTTGTAAAGCTGAAATGTCCTTGTGGATCTGTCCGTGTTACATAATCAGGACGTTCTGTTTTAGGAAGCGAATCTATGTTCTTTTTATATAAAAAAACAAAACAATCCGCAGCCGGTTGTAATGAGAGCGCCTCCGTAATTTCACCACTTACATAAAATGAATCAATAAAAGATCCTGTAGAAAGTGTGTATTGAAAAAAAGGAATGGCATTTCCTTCTGTATAATCTTTCACACAATCGGGAAAGGCAATATTATAGGTTGTATTGGATTGTAATGTGTCGCTAAATTTGATGATTAACGATTTGCGTGAAAGCGAAAAATCGGGTGTTTGAGATATAGGGGGAGAAAAGATAACTCTATCTGCAGGGTTATTCAAAACTACAAATTCATCAAATGTAATTTTAATAACCTTGGAATCAAAATGAGCTGACTGATTGGGAGGGGTTGCTTTCACTATTTGCGGAGGGGTCACATCCTTAGGACCTCCAACAGGAGCAACAATTTTAGCACAAGCGACCGGTAATAAAAACAACAGGGGGAGTAAAAATCTTTTCATCCTCATTTTGATTGATTGCAAAAATAGAACATTTTTCATATTCTTTACCAACATTGAGAAAAAAGACTAACTTTTTTTTATTCGCACTTTATATCTGTTTATCCATTCCGGTAAAAACTTTCCGAAAAGAAAAGCAAAGAAAGTGCCGATTATATACCCCCCAAGTAGATCTCCGGGATAATGAACACCGAGATAGATACGACTATAACCTATCAATGCAGCCCAACATATTGCAGCAAAAATAATCCATTTTCTTTTTTCGGATAGAAAGAAAATGACAAAAAATGCAAATACGATGCTATTGGCAGCATGTGAAGAAGGAAATCCAAATTTTCCACCCCGATACAACTTCCCATCGGGATAATCTATTAAATGGATTTGAGAAGTCAGTTCGGTTGTATGGCTCGGTCGTACTCGTTGAACTGTATTTTTCAGCAAATTACAAGATTGATCTGTTACCAATACTGCAAGAACTAAAAA
>CAZWCI010000109.1:0-2550 GCA_964632815.1 uncultured Lentimicrobiaceae bacterium
TCTCCACTAAATAGACAATCTTTGAACTAGAACACAAAATATAAACTACCACGGGATTTTAAAATTAGTTGTATTTTTGCAAGCTAAATATTTTGTAGTTACAATTTTATTAAAAATAAATGGGAAATATAAAACCAACTAATGAAATCATTGCTGAAAAAGCTATTTTAATTGGGGTTTCTACTCCGTCCGTATCCCCGGAACGGGTGATGGAGTATTTAGATGAATTAGCTTTTTTAGTTGATACCGCCGGCGGAGTTCCCGTAAAAAAGGTAATTCAAAATCTACCTTTTCCCGACCCTAAAACTTATTTGGGCTCCGGGAAATTAAATGATGTAAGAGAATATATCGAACAGAATGATATCAATATAGCCGTTTTCGACGATGAATTGTCCCCTTCCCAAATTCGTAATATCGAAGCTACCCTGCAATGCAAAATATTAGACCGGACTCACCTGATTTTGGATATTTTTTCTAAAAGAGCCCAAACAGCCCATGCAAAAGTACAAGTCGAATTAGCCCAATATGAATATCTGTTGCCCCGATTGACTCGAATGTGGACTCACCTCGAAAAACAAAGAGGTGGAATTGGAATGCGTGGCCCCGGTGAGAAAGAAATTGAAACCGACCGAAGAATTATCCGTGACAGAATTGCCTTGCTGAAACAGAAATTAAAAGATATAGACCGACAGAAATTGACTCAACGCAGTAATCGCGAAAAATTTGTGAGAGTGGCCTTGGTCGGCTATACCAATGTGGGCAAATCTACCCTCATGAACCTGCTGAGTAAGTCCGATGTCTTTGCTGAAAATAAACTTTTTGCCACATTAGATACAACGGTCCGAAAAGTGGTCTTAGAGAACTTACCCTTCCTGCTCTCCGATACAGTCGGCTTCATCAGAAAATTACCCCATCATTTGGTGGAATCGTTCAAATCCACTCTCGATGAAATAAGAGAAACAGACCTGCTTCTCCATGTCGTTGATATTAGTCATCCCGATTTTGAAGAACAAATTGCTGTCGTTAATCAAACACTTGCCGAACTGAATGCAGCGGATAAACCCATGATTCTTCTCTTTAATAAAATTGACAACTATTCATGGATTGAAAAAGAAGAAGATGATCTCACCCCTAAAGAGAAATGTAATATCACATTGGAAGAATTAAAACAATCTTGGATGGGCAAAAATAATCAAAAAGCTCTCTTCATATCGGCAAAAACTAAAGAAAATATAGAAGAATTGAAAATGGTTTTGTATGAGGAAATTAAAAAATTACATATTCAAATTTATCCTTATAATAACTTCCTATACTAAGGTTCTTGTCTGTATTTGTTAAAGTTTTTTGTACATGCAATCTTGAAACGCAAGAAAAAAATCACTATATTTGCAACATAAAATAAAGAAGTCTTATTCTTCATCATTATAAAATGAATATTATGAAAAAATTTGCAGTAATATTATGTGGATGCGGCTCGCTTGATGGTTCTGAAATTCATGAAGCGACGATGACGTTATTAGCAATTGACAAACACGGACACTCCTATACCATTTTTGCCCCAGATGAAGACCAATATCAAGTAGTGAATCATATAACACATGAAGTTATGAACGAGAAACGAAATATGTTGGTGGAAGCAGCTCGTATTGCCCGCGGCAATATTTCTCCTCTCTCCGATTTTAAAGCTGAAAATTTTGACGCCCTAATCTTTCCCGGAGGAAACGGATCTGCTAAAAATTTATTCACCTATGGACTCCATGGTGTTAAGATGAAAATCAGAGAAGATATTGCTGCAGCAGTAAAAGCCATGCACCAACAAAACAAACCTATCGGAGCCATGTGTATTGCGCCGGTTTTATTGGCAAAAGTACTTGGAAATGTGGTAATTACTCTCGGAACTGACCCCAACGTTGCTTCAGATGTACAAAAAATGGGAGCAACCCATATCAATACCCAACAAACAGAAGTGATTGCCGATAAGCAAAATATGATTTTTACTACTCCTTGTTATATGCTGCCCGCTAAAATTTCTGATATCGAAGAAAGTGCCTATAATTTAATAGGAACAATCTTGGAAAATCTCTAAACCGACTAAAGTATTCCTTCACTAAAAAAACTGTAATATTTTTCGTTACTCATCACAACGTGGTCTATGAGGGAAATATTTAATAACTCTGCAGCCGACTTAATTCGTTGTGTTAAATTAATATCTGCCTGACTTGGTTGCACTTCCCCCGAAGGATGATTGTGACATAAGATGAGCCCCGTAGCAAAACATTCCAAAGCAGTCTTCATAATAAGTCGAACATCTACAGTAGTTGACGTTATCCCCCCTTTGCTGATATTTTCCATTTTAATAATGGTCGAACTCTGATTTATAAAAATAACCCAAAATTCTTCATGCTTTAAATCGGCAAGCTGATGTTGCATCAATTCAATAATATCCCCCGTGCATTTGATTTTCTTTCTATTTTCAATAGTTTCTGATCGTCTTCTTCTTCCTAATTCAAAGGCTGCATGTAAACTAACCGCTTTCGCATGACCGATTCC
>CAZWCI010000109.1:2650-5953 GCA_964632815.1 uncultured Lentimicrobiaceae bacterium
GCTTGTTTATAATAATCTCGGATTTGATTGGAATGAATCTTTATCTCACCACCGGATTCCATATCCACAAATTTGTAAAGACGGTTTTCAAAAGCAAAATCAAATTCCATCTTTTTATGATAGGTATGAAATAAGATTACTTCGTGTTTATTGTGGCGTAAATGCTGTAATGCCAATAAAAGTTCTTCTGTATTGGCTGATGATTCAAACATGTCGCTAAAGATGATTACCAAAGAACGTTTGTGTATTCGTTCTGCAATGGTATGGAGCGTCTCTGTAACCATTGAATTTTTGTGCGTTTCAATCGTTATAGGTTGTAAAATTTTCTCCAATTCCCTATAGATCATTTTTTGATGCATGGTACCACCTCGCGCATGAGTATGTAGTTCAAGTGTATCCGAAAAAACACTCAACCCAACAGCATCTCTCTGATTCTTAAAAATTTGTATGAGTGCCGCCGCTGCATATACAGAAAAATATATTTTGTTAAGTGATTGCAGTGAATATGATGGCTGAACCGGGAAATACATCGAAGAGGAGTTGTCAATGATGATATGACATCGTAAATTGGTCTCTTCTTCATATCTCTTCACAAATAATTTGTCTGTTTTGGCATAAAGTTTCCAATCTATATGTTTGGTAGGTTCACCTGTGTTATATTGACGATGTTCCGCAAATTCAACCGAAAATCCATGTAAAGGACTTTTGTGTAAGCCGGTAATAAACCCTTCTACAACCTGTTTTGCAATTAATTCAAGGTTATCATACTGAGTTAATGACGAGAAATCTATTGTGTAGGCCATATTACTTTTTTTAAAACACAAAAATACAATTAATTTGTTCACAGAATTTACTGTGATATGATTTACTGAAGTAAAAAGCGACTTACCTCTTCACGAAAACTTTTCTTAAATTCAAAACGAGTAATATCATCCGTGAATATCTTTTCATCATCTAAAAGAACTACAGTTCCTTTATGAAAATCTAACATCATCACAAGGGGTGCTCTGCCCTTTATTTTAAGACGATTGAAGAAATCAATACGCTCTTGTGCTTTCAAATAACAAGAATAATATGGTTTTTGAAAATAATTAAAAATATCTTTCATCGTCTCCCTTTTAAGGAGATAACTCTGGACATCATCCATAAGAATACCAAATGCCAAACGAGATGTATCCACTTCAATTGTGTTAAAATAACTCAAAATATAGTTTAAACAACCATGACAATAAATTGGAGGTTGGAAAAGCAGAATCCATTTCCCTGCTTGTTTACTTCTTAAATAATAGGGATTGTTGTAGTAGTCTTTTACCAAAAGAGTATCAAAAATAGCAAGAGAAGGTTTCTCTTCTTTTATGGTCATGAATCTTGCTGTAATAATCGGTGAATAGTCGCGAAAATATTCCTCTTTTTGAAGCATATATGCTGCTCCTGATTTCCCTTTTATCTCACAATCGGGTTCTTTGGATATTTGAATTAAGCTATTTTTATAGGGGATGGTAAAACAATTTACCGCTTGCATAAAATGTATAGGAAATAAACTATCAGATAATAGATCTTCATCATAAATTAAATTTCGGAATTGCTGGCTTTTTGCAATAATGGAATCCTTGGTTTGTTCTGTCCAAACCGAAAAATAACGTTCCCGCTCTTTTTCTTTATCAAATTGGTGATATACAATGATCGCTTGTTTCTCTTTGAATGGAAATATTTTGCAAGGATATGATTTTTGCTTGAGAAATCTTAATGCATAGTAAATTCTTTCAACTCCATAGTTTAATTTCATAGTCTCTTTTATAAATGAAGATTCTATCGCTTGCCATGGATATACAGATGAAAAGATAACCGAGTCTATAAGTTCTCCTGTTAAGTCATAAACTTTATATGCAGGACGATTGCTCTCAAGAATGTAAAAACAATCTTCTTGGATGGACAAATAACGATTGGGAGAAAATTGTCTGATAAAAGGGGCTTCAAAAGTAAAATCTTTAATTTTTTCCTTTTTATATTCTGTAGTATCATATCGAAATAGAGTATAGCCATCGTTATTATTATTTTGAAAAACATACAAATAATCTTGATGAAAATAACCATATCTTATTTCATACAAGTAAAATGTTTGCTGATATCGATAGTTCCCTTCTGGATTTTTCTGATAAATAATACTTTTGTCTTGTGCAAACACGGCCAATTTATTTTTTGAAAAAGCCAGTCCGGTAATCCAAAAATTTCTTATTCCTCCATATACGGATTTCTTTAATTGTGGATACTCCAATTCAAAATATGATTGTCTTTTGGTTTTTAAATCAATCGAATAAATTCTTGCACTATGCTTTATCGTATCCAATTGATATGCCTTATTTCGACAAAAATAAAGAATTCCGTTATTAACAACCCCCACAACTTCACGGGAATCAATTGTTTCCGTGTAATACTTCAAAGCAAATGAAGTATCTGTAAGGAATTTTGAAGAAATATGAGACAATTCCTTTTCTTGACCATAAATAAGGCAACAAGAAAATGTGATTCCACAAAGGAAAATAATTTTTTTAATCATATTCATAATCTGTTGTTTATATTAAAAATGAAGGTGTTCAATCCGGTGAATTTGTCGAACAAAACACCTTCATCAATCGTACAATTTACATGCGACTTGAAAATACCAAAGGATTTTTATACACTTTAATCAATACTGTTCCATCACCATTCCTGTCATATTTCCATGTTGCAGTATAAAAATAGAGTTGCGATGTGCCGTTTACTACTGTAGAAACTTTTTTGGATGCAGTTCCGACATATTCTCCCCTTTCCCAAGCAATTTCAGACATTTCAATAAGTGCATTCACAGTTCTTATACATTGTTCACTATACAAGAATTGTTCAATCGAAGTTCCGGGACCATGAGAAGTAACGACATTATTAGGCGCTTTGCAAACAGAATAACCGGCACCATAACAATTCAACTTGGCAGTAACCATATCAGTTAATATTTCATCAACTGTAAATTGGACATCACGATACAAATTGAATATGGAAAATATTCCTCCGTTGCTTTTGGTAACTTCTATGAGAATAACCGGACGAATATCTTCCGGGGGAGCAGGAGAAGGTGTTGCAGAAATTATACCGGGAAATACTATCCATGCGATTGTTAAAATTATTAGTAGTTTTTTCATGATTTTATTTAGTTTTTTTTAGTTATGAATTGTAATTGTTCACTTTCGCAGTCATTGCAATTTCAACAATTTCATCGTCAATTTTTTCATTGTCCAAAATTGAATTTTTCTTAGTACCATAAGCTTT
>CAZWCI010000110.1:0-5920 GCA_964632815.1 uncultured Lentimicrobiaceae bacterium
ATTAAAGTGATTCTTTTTCGAAAACGTCCTCCTGAAAGTTTATCAAATATACTTTTTCTGAAGCTCGGGTGACGGCGGTATAGAGCCATCGCAAATATTCTTTGTCTGAATTTTCCGCAGTGGCAAATCCTCTGTCAATCATTACCACTTTCCATTGTCCCCCTTGGGTTTTATGGCAAGTGAGCGAGTAGGCAAACTTCACTTGCACCGCATTGAGAAAAGGATCGTTTTTGATGGCCAAATAGCGAGTTTTTTTATTTTGGATATCGGCATAATCTTGCATAACCGCATGATACAGAAGGTTAAGCTTTTCGTAAGGAAGAGAGGCCTCTTCACTTTCCAGGCTCTCGAGCCAGAACTTGATATCAATGGTCGGATAGTTCGGATAATCGCAAAGACGAACCGTCACATCGGCAAAGCTAAACCCATACAATTCTCTAATCCCGTTGATGGCAACTATTTCCATAATATCTCCATTGGCAATAAATCCCACTTCGGATGATTCATCAAGCCAATAATAGTTATTCTTCACCGCCATAATATAATCACCTGTGGCTACTCTATTTTCACGAAAAAAAATACGATTTCTAATCTCACTATTAAAATTATAAGCTCTTTTGTTGGAACGGGTAATCACCACCACCTCTTCGCTGCCGTAATGGGCATACAAACTATTTAATTGTTCTTCCAAGTCACGTCCGTCAATCAATTGAAAATCCTGAAAATCCGCAAGGGTAAAGAGCGGATAGGTAAATTGCTCGTGTTTAATTTTTCCGCGCAAGCGATTGGCATTGTATAGTATCCCTGAATCAAGAGATTGGCGAACTACTTCCAACAATTGAGCGGTGTATATTGTAACATTAAAACTTTGTTTCAGATATTCCGGATTGAGTGCGGGGCTCTCCGATGAATTGACCGGAGGAAGCTGTGCATCATCTCCGATAAATATTAATTTACAGTTTTCCCCTTCAAACACAAAAGAGAAGAGATCTTCCAACAGTGTTTGGGAGGAGAAAAGCATTCCGTCTTGGCGGGCATCAGAAAGCATTGACACCTCATCGACCAAAAAAAGTGTATTTTTAAATTCGTTCTTTCTTCTCAAAAATGAAATAATCTCCTCTTTTTTTTTCACACGGTAAAGTAACTTATGAATGGTATATGCTTTTTGAGAAGAATAGGAAGCAAATACCTTCGCGGCACGTCCTGTCGGAGCCAATAACACACAACTTCGATGAAAAGAGCGCAACACTTTCACCAAAGCACTGACGAGTGTGGTCTTACCTGTACCGGCATATCCGGTAAGAATAAACAATTCATTATCCGATGAGTTTTGATGCACAAAATCAGAGATGGCATCCATTGCTTGTCGTTGTCCGTCGGTAGGAGCAACTCCCATACAAGCTTCGAACGAGCTTAAGAAGTTTGACTTAGAATGCATAACCGATAGCTAACGGGATATATAATTTTTTTAGATCTGCTTTATTAATCCATCGACTGCCAGCCAATTCATTGGGATCATATATCGGGAAAGCCACATCGAGACGAATAATGAAAAACGAAAAATCAAGCCGTAAGCCGGCACCTGCCGCCCACGCCAACTCTTTGTAAAAGCGGTTGATATTAAACTCTGCATGAAGCATGCCGGCATCTTTCTTCGCCAACCAAATATTTCCCACATCGGTAAACACCCCGAATTTAATAAATTTATATATAGGCCCTCGGTATTCTAAGTTCATTTCCAGTTTCACATCGCCGTTTCGCTCATTTCTGACTTCACTATAGAAAGAGCCGGGTCCAAGTGTACGGAATTGCCATGCCCTCATGCTGTTGGCACCGCCCAAATAAAAACTCTTTTCAAACGGCAATACACTTGAATTAATTAAGGGAATGCCTATTCCAAAATTAAAACGGGAGGCAATCGAATTCTTCTTATCAATCACATAGCGATAGCGTAAATCTATTTCCGCCAATTCATAAGTCGCATAATTCAACCCAAAGAATTTCCATGCGGAAGTTTCGGAAACGTTACGACTTAAAAGAGCATTTACTCCACTGACGGTTAGTCCCGAAGACTCAAGGCGCAACCGTAAGGAAAGATTGTGTCTTTTATTCTCGGACATATAGTTGTAGTTAAATACATACTTTAACGCTACCAACACATTCTCTTCATATTTCTTTCTAAAAGCAAGTGAATAACGACTAATCACATCATCAAAACCTTCGTACTTATCAATTTTTACAATACTGATATCGATGGGCGAAACCTGATGATTTACGCGATAATTGGGAGCCCAGTCATACACAATCCCCACATTGATAATAGCTCTTTGATATAAGGAGGCTGCGCGTTGCCAGTGTCCCCCGAATTTAATCCTTGTGCTGTAGCGCAAACTTTCAATATTTTGGGTTTTCCGAAAAATAAAGAGTCTGGGAAAAGCAATGGATAACTCCCCTCCTGCTTCAGCATTATTAGAATATAGAATCAATTTATCAGTTTTTTTAAACAGAATATCCATTCCAAAATAGCCGTTAATATTCAGATATTCGGCCCCTTTAAAAATATTCTTATTGGAATAGGTCAGCGACAGATTGGCTTTGTCACTTCTCACATCTACTTCGGTAGCAAACGAGTGAATTTTATTTCGTGATAACTTATAAATAGTATTGAGATAACCCTTCTTATTAATCGAATCAAATTTAACTTCCACTTCATCAAATTCAATATTGGTGTAGTTAAAATTCTTTAAATCGGAAATTCTTTTGGAAGATCTATTGACATCGTACCGAGAAAAAGGAACATCACGCTTGGTATAAATAATATCGGTCAATGTACGATATCGATAATCTCTTTTTACCACATATTGTCCGTTTCTTCTCACTTTTGCCTGTGATTTCGGAGTGATAAAAAAATAACGTGTCAAATCTTTCTTACTTCTGTAAAAGGTCACCGTATCCATATCGACATTGTAGTTCAATGTCGGGTCGTAGTTTGTATAAATATAGATATTATTAAAACTATACTTATAAATCATTTTCTCGGCAGAAGAAGCATTTGTAACCCTCGACATATCGACTTTTATTTCCAAATCGACCGTCTTATATCCTTTAGCATTAAGCGGTTGTTGAAAAGTATCCACCACAAAATAGACAATTTCGTTAGGCACATAATAGTAACCTTTATCCCGAACCGAATTGATAATTCGATTCTTCTCCCCCATTAAATTATCTTCATTATATTGTTGATTTACTTTAACTTCACTATTAACGGTATCTTGGAGGATGATTCTCTTGTATTGAGGAATTTCGATATTATATTTAATATTGCCTATAAAATAGGGTTTCCCTGCCTGAATAGTGTAAGTTACCGAAGCCATTTTTCGTTTTTTTCGATACTGAATTTCGGGCACCACAACTGCATTAAAATAACCCAATTGACTCATTTCTATTTTCAATTGATTCACGGAATACTCAATACGTGCAGTATCAAGCAACACCGGCGCTTCTCCCCTTGCACGCATCCATTTTCTGAATTTAGTATCTTTAATTACTTCTCCGGATACGGAATCAACAGTGGGTTGAAAAGAAGCATATATCCATGTTTTAATAGGAAATACATCAATAAATTTTTTATTGGGAATCGGGCGTACAAAATAGTATAAATCAGCAAAGGCATCATCTTTTTGGTCTGTTACCTTTACTGTATTTTTCGTCAACATATATTCATTCGATTTCAAATGACGCGTAGAATTACACGAATAGAGTAATAACACTACGGGAATAAGAAAAAGAATAGATAATTTAGCTTTCATTGATTATCGCATATCAATAATGTCTGCATCCGGATATTTTGACAAATCTAATACAAAAAATGAATCTTCATATACAGCATTTGAAATAAATTTATTGATATAATAGGAATAGATGGTATTATCTTTTTCATAGATTGAAGATGCATAGATTTCATTCTTATGTTTATCAATGAAGAGTCTTATCTTATAATAAGATTGTGTTTTAAGGGGTTTCAAATCAATTATTTGTAAAGTACGATTATTTTCCACCTCTTCCCTGATAAATTTTGCGGTGTACTCTTTTTGCCAATTGGTTAAAATCGCGGTAGGATTCATCATATTGGTTTCATCGGACGGGTCGTACTCAAAAATGGAAATTTCTTTGGACTCTTTTTGATAATTCCATATATTTTTTGCATCGCAGCAGATGAGTTGCGATGCCAATTCCATTCGATATTTACTTCCTTTGATGACTACCGAACCTTGCTCCGTTCCCAACACTTTTTTATCTTTCTCGGATTTAAAAGTATATTGGATTTTCATTGATGTAAATTGTTTATATTTTTTAGATAAATTATCTAAAATTGCATTAGCTCCACCATCCACATTTTGAGACGAAAGTGTAGAAAATAAGCTAAAAAGTAAAATTATGACGACTATTTCTTTTTTCATGGGGCTTAAATAAATATAATTCAAATTGCAAAAGTACAAAATTAATTCTTTTGTTTGACATGCACAATTGGAGCCAAACTTTATTCTAAGACTCTGTAAATCTTTCCGGGTTTACATTCAAGAATTCCTTTAAATTCGAGGTTTAATAAAAATGAAGTTACTTTGGATACCGTATATTGATTGAAATAGCCGATAATTTCATCAATAGAGGCCTCTTTTTTTTCTTCGATAAAAGTGACTATCGGTTCTTCGTCGGCATCTAATTCTCTAAACAGTTGACGTTGAACGGCCGGTTTGGCCTCCAAATTCCAATTCATCATCTCCAATAAATCCGTTCCGGAGGTAATCAAAGCAGCCAAATTATTTCGAATCAATTCATGACACCCATCATGTGTTTTATGAAATATATTTCCGGGAACTGCAAACACATCCCGATGATAAGAATTGGCCAAATTGGCCGTAATCATACTGCCTCCTTTTACAGCGGTTTCCACAACAATAGTAGCATCCGCCAACCCCGCAATTATCTTATTCCTAATCGGAAAATTGTGACGATCCGGTTTTGAATAATAGAAAAACTCACTGAGGACACTTCCGCTCTTGGTCAACATCTCCTCCACCAATTCTATGTTAGATTTTGGATATATTTGTTGAAATCCAGTTCCCATCACCCCTACTGTACGTAAACCGAACTCTAAGGCGTACTGATGTGCTGCCGTGTCTACACCAACCGCCAAACCACTGATAACCACCATGTCCGTGGAGGCAAGATCCGACAAAATCCGCTTCACACAATCTTTTCCATAAGCCGTCGCTTTACGTGTCCCCACAATAGCAATTGATTTGGAAAAATGAAAGTCATCCGAACCTTTATAAAAAAAATAGTACGGAGCATCCTGGCAATTCTTTAACCGCTTCGGGAAATTCTCATCGCTGATAAAACAAAAACCAATTCCCTCCTTTGCCATTCTGTTCCGTTCTCTGTCAATAATTTGCAACATCTCTTTCGTAATAGTCAGCGGAGCAATTAAATTAACCTTTCTTTGAGGCGTATTCTTTTGCTTGCCATATTGTTCAAATACCGCTTTTGCACTACCGTAATGCTCCAATAACAACTTCATCTTTCCGTTGCCGTAATTCGTCTGCAACGGAAGTGCCATTCGGTAAACAATCTCTTCATACATCCTGCATTTATTTATTGTTAATTATTTGCAAATATACTAAAAATAACATTTTCAATCATTCATTTTTTAATATCTATTAAAAATAATTGGTGTCCGGGAAAAATAATTGCCGAGAAAACAATGTACGACCTCGAGGAAGGCTTGCAACCAAAAGACATTATCGAAATTTACTTTTTTTCTTTCGTACTTTTGTCTTGATACAAAAGTACCAAAAAATCAAGGCAAAAAGAATGCCGCCCGCTCTGCCAATCAGTTAAGCGGTTCTAACAAAACAAG
>CAZWCI010000111.1:0-5850 GCA_964632815.1 uncultured Lentimicrobiaceae bacterium
GAAAGATATTCTGTCGAATTCTCGTCGGTTGTTGTGATAGATAATTGGCTAAACGTTTTATTATCTGAAAAATAGAGCGAATCATTTAAGGTAAAAGGATTCATAGGCAGAGAGAGTCCATATAATTTTTCCATGAAAAAAGAGAGTGCTTTATGGGCTAAAAAATCGTACATGGTTGGGCGATAATCGATGCCGGAAGTGGAATCGGTCATCAGTGTCAAATAGTCCGTAACGGGGGTTTGTTGTAAAACATCTTCCGCTACGAGGGATTGGTTATAATGATAGATAATTTCTTGAACCAATATTTGGATATCCCAGGTTTTAAAGTCGGCATTTTTCTCTCCGCTGACGTTGGTTCGATTCAGAATTTCGTATTGATTGTTGTCGTAAAAAGCCACAAGCAGGTCTGCCATGGAGCTGTGCCAGATGGAGAGTGTAATTTGGCGAGGATCTCGGATAGTTAGGTTGGGAGCAGATTCGATTTGTTGTATTTGGAATAGGATGATTGCATAGGCAGAATCGTAGAAATCGTCATGTGTTTCCTGCAAAGTTTTCAAATCGGTAAGGATTTCTTTAATCTCTTGGGGAGATTGTTGTCCGTAGCAATTTAAGGCAACCAAAAGAAAAGAAATAACGGCTAATTTTTTCATAAATGATAAATATTATGATAATGATTTGCCAAAAGTACAAAAATAAATCATGAGACCGACAGCGTAGCCGGCCCCCCATAAAAATAAAAAAAATAAATACCTTAAAAATAAAAGACAGGAACGACATAAAAATCGTATTTTTGCTTTTTGAAACATTTCAATCAAGACTTAGATATGGAAGGAAAAGTAATCATCATTTCTGCGCCGTCGGGTGCGGGTAAAACGTCAATTGTAAGGCATTTATTAGCGACGGGGCTTCCGTTGGCATTTTCGGTATCTGCTACGAGTCGACCGAAGCGGGAGAGTGAAACGGATGCGAAGGATTACTATTTCATCACGGCGGAAGAGTTCAAAAGTAAAATTCAGGCCGGAGATTTTTTGGAGTGGCAGGAGGTTTACAAAGACCAATATTATGGCTCGTTAAAGTCGGAGATAGAGCGGATTTGGAAAACCGGAAAGCATGTTTTGTTTGATGTAGATGTGGTGGGCGGTTTGAATATCAAAAAGGAATATGGGGCGCGGGCAATGGCTATCTTTGTGAAGCCGCCGCATAAAGAGGTTTTGAAAGAGCGTTTATGTTGCCGTGGAACCGAAGACAGTGCTTCATTGGAAAAGCGGATGGCCAAAGCAGAGTATGAACTTTCTTTTGAGCACGAATTCGACATAGTTATTGTGAATGATTGTTTAAAGACAGCGCAACAGGAAGCCGAAGCATTGGTAAAACAATTTTTAAACCTGTAATACAATGGGCAGGATAGGGTTATTTTTTGGTTCGTTCAATCCGATACACATCGGCCATTTGATGATTGCCGAATATATGACGGAGAATACTGATTTAAAGGAGGTTTGGTTTGTCGTTTCGCCGAACAATCCGTTAAAAAAGCGGGAAAATTTGTTGGATGCGCATCATCGGTTGTATATGGTGAAATTAGCCATAGAGGATGATTTTCGTTTTCGCGCTTGTGATGTGGAGTTTAAGTTGCCGTATCCTTCGTACACCAGCCATACGTTAGTCAAGTTGGCAGAGCTTTATCCGCAGAAAGAGTTTGCGCTCATCTTGGGCGAAGACAATTTGGCCAACATTGAAAAATGGAAAAATTTTGAGTTTATTTTAGCCAATTATCCGATATATGTCTATCCTCGTGTTGGGAAAGAAAATACCCAATATCGGAATCATCCTTCAGTCATATTCACGCAAGCGCCTCAGATAGAGATTTCGGCCACCTTCATCCGGGAGTCGATTAAAGCCCGGCGAATGGTTCGTTATTACTTGCCCCGGGCGGTCGGCGAGCACATTGACAAAATGAATTTTTACCAAAAATAGAGGATTTTCAACAGAGGGGTGGAGGTGAAAAAGTGTCAATCTTTGTCATGTTCAAAAGTGCATTTATTCTCATTTAATTTGTCAGAAATTAACATTAAGTTGTTCATTATTCATGTAACAAAATCCTTGTATGAATGTAAAAAATCCAATATCTTTGTCAACTATCGTAAAAAAAAGTTAAATCATTAAAATACATATACCTATAGAACCTGATTATTCCATTATTTCCGAGTTATTTTCATGAAAATATTAAAACCGCTGCTTCTTATTTTCTTAGCACTATTTGCAATCGTTGTTGTTGTTATTGCAGTAGTGAAGATGCAGCATAGGAAGTGTGAGAAAATTGAGATTATGATTCATTCGGAGATGAAGGGATTGACCGTTACTCAGGAGGAGGTTCTGTCGATATTAAAGAAAAATAAGATTAAGATTGTCGGGGAGGAGTTGAAAGATGTTGACCAAAAAGCAATTTTCGAGAAATTGAAAGCTCACCCCTATATCAAACAAATCAATCCTATTCGTTTTTCGGGGCAGAAACTTATTATAGACATTGAGTTGCGGAAGTTGTTATTGCATGTATATCCGATGGTTGGGCAGCAGTATTTCGTTGATCACGAGGGCTTTTTGCTTCCGTATAACCATAATGTGCAAGAGCGGTTATTAATTGCAAATGGTCACTTAGATGCGGGCTATCGTGCGGGGGCACAAGTCAAAAATACCGATTCGATGCTGGTATCGTTGTATAATATTGCGAAGACCATAGATACGAGTAATTTTTATAAAGCACAGTATAAACAATTGTATGTCAATCAGGAAAATGATATAGAGTTGGTTCCGACGGTCGGGAGTCAGATTATTTTATTAGGGAAGGGAAATAATGCTGCAGAAAAACTTTTTCAATTGACAGAGGCTTATCATCAGGGATTAGTTTATATGAATCCGGACAGATATACATTGTTAGATTTAAGATATAAGAATAGAATTATTGCCAAAAAGAGGATTAACTAAATACAAGCGAATTAGATATGAAAAGAGCGCGAAAGGAATTCACAAATCCTGACATTATTGTCGGGTTAGATATCGGGACGACAAAGATTGCCACTATTGTCGGTTACAAGAATGAAGAGGGACGAATTGAGGTATTAGGATATGGAAAAGCAGAATCTACAGGGGTTCAGCACGGGTTAATCTTTAACATCAACAAAACAGTACACGGAATAGAGCAATCGGTGACTATGGCGCATGATCGTTCCGGGCAGCAGATTGAAGAGGTTTATGCAGGGATTGCCGGACGCCACATTAAGAATAAAGAGTATAAGCATGAAATTCAGCGTATTAACGGTAAAGATACGGTCATTGAGCAAGAAGAAATAGACCAAATGGTTCATGATGTTGAGAATATTTTATTGCCGGTAGGAGAAAAAATCATTACCGTAATTCCGCAGCGTTTCATCATAGACGGGGAGCGGGAAACCAATGAGCCGGTAGGGGAAATGGGCGAGTTAATCGTAGGTTATTTTCAAGTGATTACAGGAAATGAAAATGAGATAAAAAAGATTGTCAAGTGTGTGAATGATGGCCAATTGGATGTTACGGATATCATTTTAGAGCCGATTGCTTCGGGGTTGTCTTGTTTGCGGGACGAGGAAAAAAAACAAGGCGTTGTATTGATTGATATTGGTGGTGGTACTACTGATGTGGCTATTTTCTATAATGGAAATCCGGTATATACGGAGGTAATTCCATTTGGTGGAAATGTGATTACGAAAGATATCGCACATGTGTGTAGGATTACGGAAGAGCTTGCAGAGAGTTTGAAAAAGAAACACGGAACTTGTATTGAAGAGCGGAGCGATAAAAACAATACGATTACCATTCCAAGTTTCCATGAAACAAAACCCTCACAAATAAGTGAACCTTTTTTGGCGAAAATTATCAATGCACGAGTAGTAGAATCCATTGTAAATCCGGTTAAGAAAGTGATTATGGATTCCAATTATGCAGGCAATATCAATGCGGGGATTGTATTGACGGGAGGTGGTGCCATGTTGAATCATCTTAAGGAGCTCTTTCAATACTCTTTAGTGATGCCTGCCCGTATCGGGAAGCCGGATATAGGATTCAATAAATCCATGCCAAGCGAATTAAATAATCCTATGTATGCTACTGCGTTGGGATTGCTGAAATATGGTGTCATGGAAAATAAAAGTACTCAGCCTAAGAGTGCCCCTGTTGTAAGTGTAAAACCGGAAAAGAATGAAGGAAATTCGGACAATGGGATTTTTAAGAAAATTCATTCATTTTTCTACAAACTGTTGGAAACGACGGAATAGAATCATTTATAATCATTGAATAAAATAAATAAATATATATAAATTTGAGAATCATGAGAGACAAAATAGATTTTACCCCCAATTACGGTACAAAAGAGAATAGTTCAATCATCAAGGTCATCGGGGTAGGCGGTGGCGGTGGAAATGCGGTGATGCACATGTACAGTGAAGGTATTGTCGGTGTGGATTTTTTGGTATGCAACACGGACAGACAGGCGTTGGATAATAATCGGGTTTCCTCCAAGTTGGTATTAGGAGACACCGGATTAGGGGCAGGGGCGAATCCTGATGTTGCCCGTGAATTAGCGTTAAGCAGCAAAGACAGGATACGTTCCTTTATCGGGGAAGAAACAAAGATGCTTTTTATTACAGCCGGAATGGGAAAAGGAACCGGCACCGGAGCAGCCCCTGTAGTAGCTGAAATTGCGAAGGAAATGGGTATTCTTACTATAGCAGTAGTTACTTATCCTTTTGGTTTTGAAGGTATGGTGAGAGCAGATTTAGCACAAAAAGGGATTGAAGAATTAAGGAAACATGTGGATTCTTTGCTGATTATTAAAAATCAGAATATTATGAAGTATTATAGCGATGCTTCGATCAAGACTGCCTTCGGCTATGCTGATGATGTGCTTAAAAATGCAGTAAAGTGTATCGCAGAACTTATTACTGTCCATGCCCATCAGAATGTTGACTTTAATGATATTGCCACCATCATGACGAATAGTGGAGAAGCAATGTTGGGCCATGCCGTTGCGGAAGGAGAAAACAGAATTTCGGAAGTTGTTGACAAAGCCTTGTCTTCACCATTGCTCAATGATGGAGATTTGATTACCAATGCGAAGAATTTTCTTTTCTTTATTACTTACGGAAGTGAAAAAGAATTGCTCATTTCAGAATTGGATATGCTTACGCAGAAATTTGATGAGATTAAAAATCGGGATGCGACGGTTATTTGGGGACGTGCAGAGGATGAATCTCTTGGTTCAGCGGTGAAATTATCTGTTATTATCACTAATTTCAGAACACAAGATGAACAAAAAGTTAAGAAAGTAAACGAAGTTCCGATAGATATAAATGTACCGATCAATAATCCTACGCCCACGACACCGACAACTAATAAGAATCCATTTGACGAGATGTTTTCTGAGTCATCTGCTTCTTCAAGACAAGGAGATTCAGGAATATTCCCAAAAGGTTATTCATGGCCGGAACCAAATAATTCGGGAAATTCTTTTACAACACCCCAGAATCCGGGAACAGTAAATTTGGGTAATTCAGATTCGACTCCCCACAATGGGCACCCTGAATGTATTAAAGATGGAAACAATATGGGATTTGAAAATCCTACTGTTTTTGACCATTTATACACACAGCCTGCTGTTTTTAGAGAAATCCAAACCCAAAAAAATACTCAAACTGAAATTTTAACTCAGAGTCAAAATCATATAAATATTGATGATGATTCTAGAGACCTTTTTTTTAAAAATATTCCGGATTAAAAAAAATATTATAAGATAATAGATGGTTGGGGAATGCGAATCTT
>CAZWCI010000112.1:0-5817 GCA_964632815.1 uncultured Lentimicrobiaceae bacterium
CTCAGGACTTTTGGGTATCGTTGTTCTCTTTTTTATTTTTTCGTTTGATGATGAGGTAGCCTGCTAGAAAAGCCAATGAGCCGCCAATGACGAGACCGACCATAATGGGGAATTTGTTTTCCACATTGAAGAAAAAAAGTGGGATGATGAGGAGTCCCATGAGCAGTGTGTATCGGAATGCAGTTTTCATACGTTATTTTTTTTACTATTTCCGTAAGGATTTTATCTGGTTAATTCTTTGAGCTTGGCTTGGAGCAATGCAATTTTCTCTTCGGCATCGGCTTGTTTTTTTCTTTCTATGGCTACGACACTTTCCGGTGCACCGGCTACAAACTTCTCGTTGGACAATTTCTTCAGGATGCTTTTCAAAAATCCTTCGGTATAGCGAAGCTCTTCTTCAATCTTCTTGATTTCCTCTTCTACGTTGATATGGGTCCCAAAAGGAATGAAGTGCTCGGTGTTGTACTCAATGAAAGTGATTGCTCCTTCAACCTTCTCTTGCACGTAAGTGATGCCGGAAAGGTTGGAAAGTTTGATGATGATGGCATCCATTTCTGCAATGGCTTCGGCTTCAGGTTTGAGAATGAAAAGCTCCAATTGGTTCTTTTGGGCGATATTCTTTTCTGTGCGAATGCGGCGTATGTTTTCGATAATCTTTTGAGTTTGTTCGAAGCGGGTAAGAAGTGTCGCATCTGTTTTACCGGGAACAAATTCAGGGAATTTCGCATACATAATGGATCCCTTTTCGGATCGATTCCGTAGCTGTTGCCACAATTCTTCGGTAATAAAAGGCATGAATGGGTGAAGCAGTTGCATCAATTGTTCGAAGATGTCAATAGTTTCTTCGAATGACTTGCGGTCGATTGGTTTTTGGTAGGGTGGTTTTACAATTTCGAGAAGCCATGAGCAGAAATCGTCCCAAATGAGTTTATAGGTGCTCATGAGGGCATCTGAGAGACGATATTTTTCGAAATTGTCTTGAATTTCGTTGATTGTTTCGTTGAGTTTGGAGTGGAACCAGCGGAGGGCGGTAGCGGTATGGAGTGGTTGTGCGGCTTGTTCGTCGATTTCCCAGCCTTTGATGAGTCGGAATGCGTTCCAAATCTTGTTGCTGAAGTTACGTCCTTGTTCGCAGAGGGATGTTTCGAAGAGCAGGTCGTTGCCGGCAGGAGAACTGTGGAGCATACCAAAGCGAACGCCATCAGCTCCGTAAATATCCATCAGTTCGATGGGGTCGGGAGAGTTGCCGAGCGATTTGGACATTTTCCGCCGTTGACTATCGCGTACGGTTCCGGTGAAGTAAACGGATTTGAAGGGGATATTTCCTTTCCATTCCAATCCGGCCATAATCATTCGTGCCACCCAGAAGAAGATGATGTCGGGGGCGGTGATGAGTGTAGCGGTAGGGTAGTAGTAGTTGATATCGGGATTTTGCGGATTCCGGATGCCGTCGAATACGGAGATAGGCCACAACCATGAAGAGAACCAAGTGTCCAATACATCTTCATCTTGTTGAAGATCTTCGGGGCGAAGGTTCAGTTCCGGATATTGACTTTGAGCCATTTGGTAGGCCTCTTCGCGTGTTTTGGCGACAATTACCTCTTTGTTGGGCAGGTAATATGCCGGAATTCGGTGTCCCCACCACAATTGTCGGCTGATGCACCAATCTTTAACGTTCTCCATCCAATGGGCGTACGTGTTTTTGAATTTATCGGGGTAGAACTTGATGGTGTCATTCATAACCACATCCAATGCGGGTTTTGCCAGCGCCGCCATATCACAGAACCATTGTACAGATAATTTCGGTTCAATGACTTCGTTGGTGCGTTCGGAATAGCCTACTTTATTGGTGTATTCTTCTACTTGGAGCAACAGACCCGCTTGTTCCAACAACGGAACAACCTCTTTGCGGGCTTCAAATCGATCTTTACCTACTAAGAATTGTGCATCTTGATTCAAGGTGCCGTCATCGTTGAAGATGTTGATAGAGTCGAGTTTGTATTTAAGTCCTAAATTATAGTCGTTGATATCATGGGCGGGAGTTACTTTGAGTGCTCCGGTGCCGAATTCTTGATCTACATAGTCGTCAAAGATGAGTGGAACGGGGCGATTAACTAAAGGTACAATCGCTTTTTTGCCTTTCAGGTGGCGATAACGCTCGTCATTCGGGTGCATACAAACTGCCGTATCGCCGAATATGGTTTCGGGGCGGGTGGTCGCGATGGTAAGGAATTCATCGGAGTTTTCGATGGGGTATTTGATATAATAGAGTTTGGATTGTACTTCTTTATAAAGTACCTCTTCATCAGAAACGGCGGTCAATGCTTTGGGGTCCCAATTGACCATTCTTACGCCACGATAAATTTTTCCTTTTTTGTATAAATCAATAAATACGTCAATGACGGATTCGGAGAGGTCTTCATCCATAGTAAATTTTGTCCGGTTCCAGTCGCAGGATGCCCCCAACTTTTTAAGTTGTTGCAGGATGATACCTCCGTGTTTTTCTTTCCATTCCCATGCATATTTGAGAAAATCTTCTCGGGAGATATCTTTTTTATCTATTCCTTTTTCTTTGAGCAGATTTACCACTTTGGCTTCGGTGGCGATGGAGGCGTGGTCTGTGCCGGGCACCCACAACGCATTAAATCCCATCATTCGGGCGCGGCGAACGAGAATATCTTGTATGGTATTGTTGAGCATGTGTCCCATGTGCAAAACGCCCGTGACGTTAGGCGGCGGAATCACAATGGTGAAGGGCTCTCTTTCGTCGGGAGTGGAAGCGAACAATTGTTGCTCCATCCAAAAGTTATACCATTTACGCTCAATCTGTTGAGGCTCATACTTAGTTCCGATTTCCTTCATGATATTCTTATATTTTTAGGGTGGCAAATTTACAAAAAAAAGAGAGAACTTTTAAAAAATTCTCTCTTTTGCAAGATATAAAAAACGAATTTCTATTTTTTGATAAACTTCTTGGTTACAACTGCATCTCCGGTAAGACGGACAAAGTAGATACCTGCATTCAAATTAGATACATCCACTTGAGCGCGGTTGCCGTTCATGGTGCTTTTATAAACCACTTGCCCTATAAAGTTTACAATTTCGATTTGGTTAAATCCTTTTGCAGATACATTTAACAGACTGGTTGCCGGATTGGGAGAAATTGAAATTGCAGCATGTTGGAAAGTGTTAATACCAACAGTTGTAGTGTCAATAAGGTATTCAGCAGTCATGATGTTGCTGGAAGTAGCACACTCTTTCATGGCAATTGCTTTAATGGTCATGGTGTCATTTACTTCGATAGCACTGGTGTAAACGGTACTATTTTCATCGGGATCGGTTCCGTCGGTTGTGTAATAAATAACGGCATCTTCAGTTTCAGTAGCGATTTCAACATTTTGTACGGTGGTATAGTCCCCGCTGGCAATTGAAAATTGTGGATTTTCAACTAATTCTTGCACTACGGATACATTGATAGTATCGGTAGCCAAGGGAGAGATGGGTAAACTGTCTAAACCTACCAAAGTAACAACCATGCTGTAGTTTCCTTCCGGTAAAGTGATTTTTCCGATATTGGCCATAGCTATCATCATGGCCATATCACAATAGATAGGACTTTGGAGCCCCGGTATTCCCAAAAAGGGAAGTACATCAGATTCAATTTTGAGGAATCCGTCTCCGGTAGGAGGATATGAATAGAATGAAAAGTTTTGAACATCAATACCGATTTGGATAGAATCGCAAGGAGTAAACTCAGCACCGTCTTCGGGAGACAAAACTGTTACATAAGGAACGGGACGAGCACCGGTAAGTTTGATGTCATCAATACGAACCTGACTGTTAACGAGGTGTAAATCGGTAAATCTAAGTTGGAGGGCTGCTGTGGCCGGAATGGCGTTCGAGTCAGCTTCGCAAGTGATGTAATACCAGCCTGTAGCGCTTGTCGTGGGGAAAGTGGAAGGGCCGCCTTCAGTTGTGTCTTTTTGACGTGTCCAATGAGTCATGTTGATTGTTGTCCAAACGGTTCCGTCTGTGGAGTATTCTACTTTAAATTGATCTAAAGTAGCTGCATTTGCGGATTTATCATATCCGAAACTCAATTCAAGTCCTTGATATCCGGTTGTATTGATGCCGGAAATTTGGAAATAGACATCTGCATTATTCATATAAAGCAAAGCTCCACCCGATGCGTTTGGATATTGAGGAGCCGTATCTCCCGGATTGGAAGACCTTGTAGCACGCAGGGTTACAGAAGTGGTAGATGCACTATACAATACCGTGCTTACATCGTAATCGGTGTGTGCATCAATTTGAGTTGTGGTCGTGGTAATTCCAAAGGTTTCGGAATAGATGGTTTCGTAAACGTATTGAGCTTTACTCACATTCGTGAAGCCCATCAATGCGAAAACCATAAATAAGGACACAAAAAGGTTAAATTTTTTCATTTTTTTTTGTTTTTAAGGTGATATATATATCTTTCATATTTTTTCGTGTGCAAAGATAATAAAAAAAATTATTGACTCGGTCTTATATTCTTATTTATTTGTTAACAAATGATATATCTAATTGATTATTATTGTATTAAAATGAAATATTTTTTTAATTCTTTTTTGGTTTGAGAAGAAAAACTAAGGAATATACTCATAAGCACCCATATCGGGATTGAGGTCGCGGGGATTACCGGCCAAATCGGGATAGGATTTGAGACCTCTGATGCCGGCATCAATGCCCGGAGAGTTGGCGGTTAATTGAAATTTCTGTTGCGCCGTGTTTACAAATTCGGGATTCTTATTAAGCAAACATTGGCTGAAACTTTCGTCAGTTGCAGTTGCGCGTATCAAGCAATTTCGAAAACTTTTTTCAAAGGTCAATGAAGCATCCGGATATTTTTTCATCATTAGTTCGTTTTCAAGGCTTCCGTAGATAATAGAGTTGATGAAAGAGAAGTTGCCGTCTCCGACAAAAGTGCCCGCGGAGGTGGTATAGCTGTTGCTTAAATAGACGGCCGGATTTTTACGAATGGTTTGAGAAAAATAATTGGCAATGGTCACATGACGGAATTCATAATCTCCGATTTCGAGTTGTAGTCCGCACACGCCGTTATTACTGATTTGGCAGTTGTCCATCGTCAGTTTGCTGGCCCGGGCCAACACGCCGGAGCCGGCGGTATTTTGAATGATCGTATGTCGGATGATGTTGGAATTGTAACGCGCTTCCTGAAGTGCTTCGATTTGCACTCCGATATAGGCATTGGTGATGATGGCGTGTTGGATGACATTTTCGGCAGTGCCTTCGTTAATCCAGATGCGATCCCACTGAGCGTAGTCGGTATTGAACCAACTCTCTAATCGGTCTCCGCGGAAAAGGACAGGTTCCTCTTGGGTACCGTTGACGTGAATATTGCCGAACCGATAAACCCAAATGCCGCTGCCATTGTGCAGATAGACACGTGTGCCCGGCTCAATGATTAATTTTCCCAAGGAGTCCACTGCGGCCCATCCGTAGATGACGTATGGTTTGTCGTTCGTCCAAACAGTAGTTTCGCCCGCACCGGCCACAATTTTGTAGTGTATGTTGCCCACCCAACTGTCTGCCATAATGAAATGAGCATCTTGTCCGAATGCCAATAAATCGACATCCTGTATGTTGTTGCCAACACGGAAAATAATAGAATCGGTTACTAAAAACGGGGTGTTTTGATTTCCCGGATTAAGCGTTACTTTGACATGAACAAACATACTGTCATAAGGAGCAATTTCAACTTCATCCACTTCAGGACCGGGGATGCCATCTACGTTGAGACTGTAGTAGGAGTTG
>CAZWCI010000113.1:0-5780 GCA_964632815.1 uncultured Lentimicrobiaceae bacterium
GCTTACGGACGCGGACTTGTAGCCGGAAACCGACGGCAAAGCCGGCACGCCCAAAAGAAAAATAAAATAAATTAAAACTTATAAGAATTTCAGCAAATGACGGGTAATCCATTCAAGTTGTTCGAGCGACAATTCCGTGTGCATCGGCAGTGAAATCACTTCGTTGCAGAGCGCTTCCGTGACAGGCAGATCTCCGATTTTGCCACCAAGAGAAGCAAATGCATTTTGCAGATGGAGTGGCACCGGATAATAAATCATTACCGGAACCCGGACAGCGTTCATGTTTTCAATCAGTTTCGTACGGTCAACATTACGGAGACGAAGCGTATATTGATGGAATACATGCGAAGAGTAATCGGTACACAAGGGCGTAATAAGTTTAGGGTTTCCGGCAAAAGCCTCATTATAGAAATTGGCGGCACTTCTGCGGGCAGCTGCGTACTTGTCCAAATGTTTCAATTTTACGCTTAGAATCGCAGCCTGAATGCTATCGAGGCGGGAATTAACCCCGATCATCTCATGGTAATAACGTTTAAACATTCCGTGGTTCACAATGCCGCGCATCAGCCGCGCAAGTTCATCATCGTGAGTAAACAATGCACCGCCGTCTCCGTAGCAACCCAGGTTTTTGGAGGGAAAAAAGGAAGTACAGCCGATAGTTCCCATCGTACCGGCTTTTTTAGTAGTCCCGTCTTTAAAGGTATAATCAGCACCGATAGCTTGGCAAGCATCTTCAATCACAAAGAGATGATATTGTTTAGCCAAGGCAAGAAGAGGTTCCATATCACAGCATTGACCGAACAAATGAACGGGCACAATGGCTTTGGTTTTGGGGGTAATTGCCTTTTCAATTTCTGCAACATTCATATTGAATGTATGGGCTTCCACATCAACAAAAACGGGAGTAAGTCCCAGCAGCCCGAGAACTTCGGCGGTAGCAATAAACGTAAAAGCAGAAGTTATTACCTCATCACCGGGTTTCAGGCCGAGCGCCATCATCGCAATTTGGAGTGCATCCGTTCCATTGCCGCAGGGAATTACGTGTTTTACACTGAGGTAATTTTCGAGTGCTAATTGGAAACCATGAACTGTCGGTCCATTGATAAAGGCAGAAGATTCAATTACTTCTGCAATACCGTCATTGATTTCATTCTTAATTTTTTGATATTGACTCTTCAGGTCAACCATTTGAATGGGGTTCATCTTGAAATAGATTAGTGAAACAACTCGTTTTTTATTTTAGTCCATTGTTCGTCTGACAATTTAGCCCCGATAGTATTGCCCAATTCCGCAGCCAAGTAAGATGCGAGATAACCGGCTTGATTAGGAGAATAGTCATTCATAAGTCCGTACAAGAAGCCGGACGCATAAATATCGCCCAATCCGTTGGCATCAATACAATCGCCGCCCACAGGGGGAATCGTATAAATCGTATTATTCATTTTTACGAGAGAACCGCGTTTCCCGAGTTTCACAACAGATACATCGCAATAATGAGAGAGAAAGTCGAGTGCGGCAGATTCATCTTTCCCGGAAACGGCTTTAACTTCTTCTTCATTTCCGAAGATAATATTTACATAGTTTTCTAACAGATGCAATACAAAATCACGATTTTGTTCCATCACATTATAGCTGCCCATATCCATGGAGAGGAGCAAGCCATGTTTTTTGGCTTGTTGGCAGACATGTTCAATGAGATCATGGTTGAAAACGAGATAACCTTCTACGTGGATGTATTGATAATCGCGAAAAATAGCGTTATCGATATCTTCCGGTTGTAAATCGGCGGCAGCGCCGAGATAAGTTGCGAAGGTTCGTTCCGCATCCGGTGTCATAAAAGTAGTTGCGATTCCTGTATCGCAAGGAGAAATGACGAGGTGTGGCGTGATTTGGCTATGGAGGAGATCTTGTTTAAAAAAAGCACCCATCGGATCTTCGGAAATCTTCCCTATATAGCCTGTTTTTGCGCCAAGGCGTGCCAACCCATGGATTGTATTTGAGGTAGAGCCTCCGGAAGCCACCTTTTGTTCCATATATCGGATGGTATGATGAATTTCTCTTTTGGTTTGTTCGTTAATCATTTCCATTCCCCCTTTTTTTAGGGAAAATTGTTGAAAAAGTTCTTCATCGGAAATGGCCACGATAACATCTACCAATGCATTTCCTATTCCTACAATTTTTTTCATACTTAATAATTAGGCGGCAAAGTTACATCATTTTTTTTTTCAATCATTTTTTTTTATAATAATTAACAGACGTGATGACCTTGTCGTGAGTGTCTAAGAATAAGAAATCTTTTATTTTCGCGTGGAATTTTCATACAAATAATAAAAAATATTATTAATGTGATATTTAATCTTTTTTTTTGTATTTTTGCATCCCGAAAATTATAACGAAAAATATTAAAAAAGAAGAGATTATTATGTATTTAACAACTGACGTTAAACAAGGAATTTTTAAAGAGTTTGGAAAGAGTGAATTCGATACCGGTTCACCGGAAAGCCAAGTGGCATTATTTACGCACAGAATCAAGCATCTTACAGAACATTTAAAAGGGAATAAAAAAGATCAGGCAACCAAAAGATCATTGGTCGCATTGGTAGGGAAAAGAAGAAGACTTTTAGATTATCTGAAAAAGCAGGATGTTGAAAGATACAGAGAGATCGTAAAGAAATTAGGATTAAGAAAATAATCTATATGGAAAGCGCTTGAAGGCAATTTTTTGAAATTGCCTTCTTTTGCATTTGTTCGTTTCAGATAGAGAAGTAGATTTTTCAAATCCGATAAGAGTAAAAACTAAACAATTAAAACAAAATTATGCTAGGAATTAATAAAACATTTGATTTAGGTGATGGGAGAATGGTGACCATTGAAACGGGTAAATTGGCTAAACAAGCTGATGGTTCCGCTGTTGTGAAAATGGGTAATACCATGTTGTTGGCAACAGTATGTTGCAAAAAGGAGGCATCCGAAAATGTTGATTTTATGCCGTTACAGGTAGATTATCAGGAAAAATACGGAGCTGTTGGTCGTTTTCCGGGAGGATTTTTTAAACGTGAAGCGCGTCCATCGGAATACGAAATTTTAATTTCTCGTCTTATTGACCGAGCCATTAGACCCTTGTTCCCTGAAAATTTTCATGCAGAAACACAAGTTCTGGTTACCTTAATTTCCGGAGATCGCAATAATTTCCCTGATGCATTGGCATGTTTGGCCGCATCTTCTGCATTAGCAGTATCAACAATCCCTTTTAACGGACCTATTTCGGAAGTAAGAGTAGGACGTGTAGACGGTAAGATGCTTATTAACCCGACCGTTCAGCAAATGGAACTCTCCGACATTGACATGATTGTTGCTGCCTCTATGAAAAACATCATGATGGTTGAAGGCGAAATGAAAGAGATTTCGGAACAAGAGATGATAGAAGCGTTGAATACAGCTCATGAAGCTATTAAAATTCAGTGCCAGGCACAATTGGATTTGGTAGCAATGGTAGAAAAAGCGAATCCGAAAAGAGAGTATTGCCATGAAAAACATGACGAAGAATTAAAAGTTGAAGTGCGTAAAAGCACTTACGACAAAGTATATGCAGTAGCCAAATCTTTCTCGGGAAAACAAGAAAGAAATGATGCTTTTGACCAAATTTTGAATGATTTTTTGGAAAATATTCCCGAAGAGGAACGTTCCGAAAAAGAACCATTGGTAAAAAGATATTTTCACGATGTACAATATGATGCTGTACGGGCAATGATTTTGAATGAACGTGTTCGTTTAGATGGTCGTACACTGGATCAAATTCGTCCTATTTGGATTGAAACGGATTATTTACCTTCTGCACACGGTTCTGCTATTTTTACACGCGGCGAAACACAATCTTTAACCTCTTGTACGTTAGGAACCAAATTGGATGAACAGACTCTGGACGGAGTAATTGTAGAAGGTTCCAGCAGATTTATCCTTCATTATAATTTCCCTCCATTTTCTGTTGGTGAAGTTAAAAGAATGGGTACCGGAAGACGTGAAATCGGCCACGGAAATTTGGCGCATAGAGCTTTAAAACCAATGATCCCATTTGAAGATCCTTCTTTCCCTTATACAGTTAGACTTGTTTCCGATATTTTGGAATCAAACGGAAGTTCTTCGATGGCAACAGTTTGTGCCGGAACATTGGCCCTATTGGATTGTGGTGTTAAAATGAAAAAACCGGTTTCAGGGATTGCTATGGGTTTAATTACAGATGAGACTACCGGAAAATATGCAATTTTATCCGATATTTTGGGTGATGAAGATCATTTGGGCGATATGGACTTTAAGGTGTGCGGAACCGCAGACGGAATCACAGCTTGCCAAATGGATATCAAAGTCAATGGTCTATCTTCCGAAATAATGGCAGAAGCTTTGGAACAAGCCAAAAGAGGACGTTTACATATTTTGGGTAAAATTAATGAGGCAATGCCTGCACCACGCGAAGATTATAGACCATTTGTTCCGCGTATTGTGCAACTTAAGATCGGAAGAGATCAGATTGGTGCCGTTATCGGACCCGGAGGAAAAATTATTCAAGAATTACAACGCGAAACTAATACAACAATTAATATTGAAGAAGACGGCGATTTTGGCATCATTGATGTAGCTGCTGCAAATGTGGACGATATCAATCGCGCTGTCGCCAGAATTAAAGGAATTACTGCCGTTCCCGAATTAGGAGAAGTATACGAAGGAAAAGTTAAGAGCATTATGCCTTTCGGCGCTTTTGTTGAATTCATGCCGAATACTGACGGATTGCTTCATATTTCAGAAATTTCTCACCGCAGACTTGAAAAAGTAGAAGAAGTTTTGAAAGAAGGAGATATGATTCAAGTGAAGTTAATTGCCATCGATCCTAAGACCGGGAAATTTAAACTTTCTCATAAAGTATTGATTGACAAATCAAAATAAATATTCTTTGAATATAAGAATGATTTTAAATGGAGGATTTTTTTAAAAGTCCTCCTTTTTTTTCTTTTGGGCGTGCCGGCTACGCCGTCGGCGTCCGGTTCCAAGTCCGCGGCCGTTAGTCGTGTGCCCGCAAAGCCACAAAAAGAGCTTCCTCCGGTCGCTTTTTTGCGGCAGCGGCACATCGCCTCCCGGACCTTGCGGGCTTTCCACCTACCTCCTCACGCGTCGGATGGCAAAAATTTTGCGTTTTTAAGTTAATTTTTCCCCTACGGAATCAAATACGTTTATAGTTATTCTGATTTTCATAATAAAATACTTTAGTATGGTAAAAGACTATTTATTTTGAAATAAGTGTTGATTCTTAGTTGATTAGCAGCGTACTGAATTTTATGGAGAAAAATTAGGTAATTTTAAATGGAGATTTTTTTTGAAAAAGCCTCCATTTTTTTCTTTATTTGATTGTTTTTTAATGAAAAACAATGGACTTTTATTTTTTTTTGTATATTTGTCGGCTAATTAAAAGCATACAATTAGAGTTCTTTAAGATTATAAACATAAATAAATTCAATCATGAAAAAAATTTTTACTTTATCCCTGATGTTTTTGGTGTTAGGATACTTCGCCAAAGCACAAAATTTACCCATCTATGATGATGTGGAAAGTTATCCCGCATTTGTTATCAATCCGACCACTGGTCCTTGGACTTTCGTGGATAATGACGGATTGAACAATTATTCTATTAGTGGTTATACATTCGAAAATCAAGGTACCCCAGCTGCTTACATCACGTTTAATTTTGATGAAGTTGGGGTTGGTTATACGGCGGAATCTGCTTCCGGAGG
>CAZWCI010000114.1:0-3449 GCA_964632815.1 uncultured Lentimicrobiaceae bacterium
AACCCAGCGATAAGTTTATCGGCTATGCCAACTCGGTAGGATTTGCCCTGCTGATTGCCTTGGTGCTTTATGCAAATGGAATGGATATTATTCGAGCATTCCGGTAACGCTATAATCCGTTTTACAACTCTTCCTTAAAAAATACCTGATAGAAATTCATTCCCGATTCTTCGTCAAATCCTTTTTTAATCAAATGAGGATTTCCATGAACGTAGATATGAAAATTTTTATCTAACTTGATAACACTCCTGAAGCTCTTCGTCTGCTTTTTTACGGCATTTTCCGAAATGGGAAACCGGTCTTTAACTTCAATTCCCTCTTCCGTTTCAAATTCTTCTTTAAAAGAATGAAAAGACTCAATAACCTCCGGTTGCACCATAACCTCTTTAGCAAACTCCTGTATGTCAAAATTTTCGTTTTCCTTGAAAAAACGTACGGATTTATTTAAGATTTCAACTTGTTCAGCGCGATTCACTTCAAACTGCTCGGGTAATTTATTTTTCACAAAATCCTTACATAAAGTGAGTGCCGTTTGGGTATCGTAGAAGATATCTTTTCGTTGTTGCACCCCAAGAAAATCGTCCATCCAGTATTGTGCTTCTAATCCTTTATTGGTATTATCGACAACGGCAACCACATAACCGCGCTCACGTTCGGTATTGAAAATCAAACAGCCTTTATCCAATTTATTGATATTTATACCCTTATCACTTTCTATTACAAAATTATCTCCTTGTTGATGAACTTTCAAAAAAGCATCTTTGGTTTCGGCTTTAAACAACCCGACAGCATCCACAAGCTCTCCATCCCAAACACAATCCTTAATAAAAACGGTGTACAACTCTCCTGCTTTGATTTTCGGATGTTTGCATTGGTCATACAGATGTTTGGCCAACACCAACGATTGATGATACAACTCCTCCGGATTTTCAAATATGACGGAAGCCGCCTCATAGACTTTATTTTGCATTATTTCATCTTCATGATAAAAATGAAAAGTTTCATTTTCTTTAAAAGAAGAAAAAAAATAGGTACGCAACATCTCATTAACTGATTCACTGATTGATAGTGGTAAATGGGATAAAGTTAAAGGTTCTTCGTTATGTTTATTGCCCACTGCATGGAGGACAACCGAGTAAATGGATGACGCTTCGGTGTGAATCATATCTTTTTCGTTTTCAACAAATTAATTATAAAATTTTTGAGTATCTATGGTAGTGCAAAAATAAGAAAAAAGAGGAACGGTCGAATGAAACAATCAATAAATATCCCATAATTCAAAAAAATCTCGTACCTTTGTGGCCTTATATTACGGATATGCTTCACATTAAAAACTTGGTCTTTAACTTTATCGGCGTGAACACCTATATCCTTTCAGATGACACGAAAGAGGCGGTAATCATTGACCCGGGCAATTCGAATGAAGAAGAAAATAAGCGTCTTGAAACATACATCAATCAAGAAGGTTTGCAAGTAAAATACCTCATCAATACCCATCCGCACATTGATCATGTATTGGGCAACGATTATGGTCGCAAAACATTTGGGGCAAAGTTGGTAATGCACAAAGCAGGATTACCGATATACAACAATGCTTTTGCTTATTGCATTGCTTTTGGGTTGCAACACGATGCTTTTCCGACTCCCGACCAATATGTGGCTGAGGGAGATGTGCTCACTTTCGGCAAACAGCAATTGCACATCATTGAAACACCCGGCCATGCCGATGGAAGTATCTGTCTGATACATAAAGAGGAAAATATTATCTTCGTGGGGGATGTCCTTTTTGAAGGCAGTATCGGCAGAACTGATTTACCTACAGGTAATTATGATTTATTAATAAACAATATAAGCAATAAATTATTAACTCTTCCGGCCGACATGACCGTGTACAGCGGACATGGGAATCCTACTTCTATCGGCAAAGAGAAGAACGAAAATCCTTATTTATAGCATTATGGTAGTACCCAACATGGAAGAAGGCTTTGAACGGCGTGATTTATACAACAAGGAAAGTATCGATATTCTGGCAGACAGCTATCGACAAATCATCACGGTGACAAAAGAAGACCCTGAACGGGAAGGATTGATAAAGACTCCGATACGGGCAGCCAAAGCCTTTCAATTTTTGACCCACGGCTACGGAGTCAATCCGGAAGAAATTCTTAAAGCAGCTTTATTTAACGAAGATTATAAGCAAATTGTGGTAGTGAAAGATATCGAGATTTACTCTTTGTGTGAACATCACCTGTTGCCCTTTTTCGGAAAGGCGCATGTCGGCTATATTCCCAACGGAAAGATTGTGGGTTTAAGCAAAATTCCACGAGTTGTTGATGCCTATGCCCGCAGATTGCAACTGCAGGAGCGACTCACTTCCCAAATTAAAGACTGCCTTCAAAATGTATTGAATCCCATCGGGGTTGCAGTCGTCATTGAAGCCCAACACTTGTGCATGTCCATGCGGGGCATTCAAAAACAAAATGCCATCATGACCACTTCGGAGTTCACCGGAGCTTTCCTAAAAAATACCAATACGCGTCAGGAATTTATGCACCTCATCGGGGCAGACCTTCATTAATCATTTTTTTCCTCTTCCGGATCTTCCTTCACCATGGAGGGCGGCAGTTCTTTCGAAGATTTCAATCCTAAGGAGCGTAATTTTTGAGCTTGTCCGATCAGATTTCCGCTACCCGTAGTTAATTGGTTCACACTTTGGGCGTAAGTCTTCTGCACATCATTCAACTGTTTGCCCAATTTATCAAGCGTTTCCACAAACCCCACAAATTTTTCATACATTTTCTCCCCTCTGTCCACAATATCCTTAATTTGTTTGGTTTGCATATCTCTTTTCCACAAGTCTTCAATCAGTTTCAGACATGCTATTAAGTTGGTCGGACTAATCAACAATATTCGTTTTGAGTAAGCATAAGACCACAAGTCGGGGTCATGTTGTATTGCCAACAGATAGGCCGGTTCAATCGGAATAAACATCATCACAAAATCAAGTGCCGTGGACAGATTGTCATATTTTTTGCTTTGAAGCATATTTATATGCGCATAGATGGCGGTCAGGTGATCTTTCAGATTTCTTTTCTGTTCCTCCTCATTTTCGGCATTATAAAATTTTTCGTAGGAGCGTAACGACACTTTAGAATCGATGATGATGACCCGTTCATCGGGCAATTTAACCAATACATCGGGGCGGAGGTTATTGCCTTCGTCATCTTTGATATTTTCTTGCATGAAGAATTCATAATTCTTTCGTAAGCCGGAAGCTTGAAGAATATTTTCCAGCACCACTTCGCCCCAATCTCCCTGTTTTTTACTGTCGCCTTTCAGGGCACTGGCTAAGTTATTGGCTTCCTGACTCACTTTGTCGGTTTGAAGTACCAAGTCTTTTATTTTTTCCTCAAGCGAGAATCGTTGTTTCGACTCCTTGTCGTAAGTTT
>CAZWCI010000114.1:3549-5763 GCA_964632815.1 uncultured Lentimicrobiaceae bacterium
TCTTTTATTTTTTCCTCAAGCGAGAATCGTTGTTTCGACTCCTTGTCGTAAGTTTCTTCCACTTTCTTTTTAAAACTTTCTATATTTTCGCCGAGCGGTTTCAAAAGAGAGGATAAATTATCGTGATTGAGTCGGGTAAACTTGGTAGACTTGTCTTCAAAAATTCGATTGGCAATATTTTCAAATTCCACCGTAAACTTTTTACGAAGCTCTTCCACTTCTTGTTTTTGGACGTTTAGTTTCTCTTGCTCCCCGGCAATTAAGGTTTCCCATTTACTTTTTTCAATAGCAAATTCCGATTTTAATTTTTCTTTTTCCATCTCAAAATCGGAAACCAATTTTTGAATTTCAAGTTTTTTTTGAGAGGACGACAACATCGATTTTAGAAACCATCCTGCGGCGAATCCGATTATCAGACCAATAAATATAAAGAGAATTTCCATAATTATTTATTCAAAAGTTTCATCCATAATACACCGAACGCTGAACCCGTGGCATTTTTCTTTTTTCAGCCGATTCACGCCGGCATTATTGGTAAAGATGTACCTGCGGATGACGTTATCTGTATCAAATTCAGTAGCTGTCCAAAAGGAAGTTCCCCATCCGACTCCAAAAAAGGCACCGTGTTCATAATAACCGGCGGGCAACACCGAAAACCCGCTGGTATTGTAATTCAAAGAATCCGTTTGCCAATAGCCCGGACTGAGCGGGGGTGTGAAATTATCGGCCGCCCAAAGGCGCGGAGCACACAATTTTCTGGCCAATCCGTCAGAGATGCCAAAATAGGAAACATTGTCCATACAATCACTATTTTCCGCAAGTACAAATTCCATTTCGCAAAACTCGGCATCAGTAGGAATATGCCATCCGTTCGGGCAGGCTCCTTGCACTTTCACGCTATCCGGAGCAGCTTCATTTTGGCGCATAGCCGCAGCCCACGTGTATAACATTCCATAAATGGCCGCAATAGAATCGGAATGATTATACCTGAAATAGAAAGGAATATCATGATCATGAATGGTATCCCCGAGTATCATGGCTTCGCCGTCCGAATAATAGGTGGATTTGAGATTCTCACGCAACCAGCACTGTTTTCCGATTTGCACCGTATGATAAATATTTCCTTCAAAATCCGTCACGGTAGGCGTGCCTGGACACGATTTATCCAAAGTTATCGGAAATGTGAAGGTCAGCGTCTCTTCATCCAATGTTTGCTCTTGCCGAATAGTCATATTATAAATCACCAACTCTTGTACACAAAAACCGGTATATTGCATCTCATCGCCCGGATAAAAAGTATTGGATGATAATCCTTTAGAATTTAATCTTCCATAAGTTTCCTCAGGGAAAGCTGCACCTATATATTCAATTTTATTTCCCTGGCTGTTAGATACTTGATTAACCAATTTAAGCGTATGACGTTCTTTTGAATTCACACAATTCAGTAAATATAATTGCGGACTGTTCAGTGTAATTTTAAACTGATGCATTCCTTTGTCGGGAACACCTGACCATTCAGCAACCGATTTTCCATGGACATCGGCAATTTGAAGAAAGAGACGTTCTCCGCCGCGAGTATTAAGTAATATGGTCGTAGTGCCTTGGAAAGGATTGGGACCGGTTTGCCATAATTGACCGCGTTCCGATGTATAGTCATCAATTCCCGTTGCATGCATCAAAATCAACTGAGTGTCGGGCCATACAATCGTTTCCCTCCATCCTCGATCCAAATTTTGAATTAGGACACTATCCAACTTAATCCACTCATAATTCGCACTCTGAGCCGTAAAAGTCAACGTTGTTGTAGGTAATTGGGCAAAAAGTCCAAAACTTAAGCATGCCCACAGAGAAAATAAAATTGTTTTTTTCATTTTTACAAAAGAATTAGTAGAACCAACTGCAAATTTATATAAAATAATGGAATTCTGTTAAAAAAGAAAAAAAATATTATGATTTGGGCAAGCCGACACGCCCAAAAAATTATCATCATTAATCTGATGAAAAAAAAATATTTTCCTATTTAGTGGTGAAAGGAATGATTTGTCCGTATCCAGTTCCTTTGTTATTAATGGCATAAGCCCTCAGGTAGTAAGTGGTTCCGCTTGTTAAATTGGTTACCTCGTAATAGTAGGTGGAGGGTAAATCGGTAACTGCGTTGTAGCGTACCGTATTTTGGGTAAAGGTAGAGTCTGTGCTGATTTCAAAACCCTTTTC
>CAZWCI010000115.1:0-2785 GCA_964632815.1 uncultured Lentimicrobiaceae bacterium
CTTTTTCTTTTTATATACTTTTCACCTATTTTTTGTATCTTTGAGGTCATCTAAAACACAAAAGACTTATTACCATGAAAAATCTTTTTGATTCATCAGTTTACCAAGCAAGAAGAGCAAAACTCAAAGAAGCAATCTCCACCGGAGTTGCTGTTTTTTTAGGAAATCAAGAACTTCCAATGAATTACGCAAGTAATACGTTTCCATTTCGACAGGACAGCACTTTTCTTTATTTCTTCGGTCACTCAATCCCTGGCCTTGCAGCTATAATCGATTTTGAAGAGGGAAAAGAAATTCTTTTCGGAGATAATTTTGAAATTGACGATATTATCTGGATGGGGCCTCAACCCACCATTACAGAATTGGCAAAAGAGGTCGGCATTTCAGAATCACGTCCATTTAATGCGTTAAATAACTATTTAAAGGGAAGAACAATTCACTATTTATTCCCCTACCAAGCAGAAAATCAAATTTTGCTATCCGATATTTTAGGATTACCTTTGTCTCAACTTCGCTCATTGGCCTCTCCTGTATTAACTAAAGCAATTGTTCAACTCCGTTCCGTAAAAAAGGCTGAAGAGATAGAACAAATTGAAAATACATGTGAAATCGGGGTAAAAATGCATCTGGCCGTTATGCAATCCTGTAAGTCGGGAATTAGTGAAAAATATTTAGCCGGATTGGCAGAAGGAATTTCACTCTCTTATGGTAACGGAGTCTCATTTCCAATCATTCTGTCGCAACACGGAGAGACATTACATAATCACAAACACAATACGATACTTAAGTCCGGCAATTTGCTCTTAATGGACGCCGGAGCAGAGAATTTATATCATTACGCTTCCGATTATACACGAACGATTCCCGTAAATGGAATTTTCGAAACCCGTCATCGCGAATTATACGAAATTGTATTGCGAGCCAACACCGAAGCAATTGCGGCCTCCAAACCGGGAATTTTATATCGAGATATTCATCTTTTGGCCGCAGAAATTATTGCAGAAGGATTAAAAGCATTAGGACTAATGAAAGGAAATTGCAAAGAGGCCGTTTTACATGGCGCACATGCTCTGTTTTTCCCGCACGGCTTGGGACATCAACTCGGATTAGATGTTCATGATATGGAGAATTTAGGAGAGAATTTTGTGGGGTATGATGAAACAATACAGCGTAGCACTCAATTTGGTTTATCTGCTTTGAGAATGGCTCGCGAACTAAAACCGGGATTTGTCATTACCGTAGAACCCGGGATCTATTTTATTCCGGAATTGATTGATATTTGGAAACAAGAAAAGAAGCTCGAGGAGTTCATCAATTACGAAAAAGTGGAACAATATAGAGATGCCGGAGGCATTCGGATTGAAGATGACATTCTAATCACAGAAAATAGTTGTCGGATATTGGGGCCCTCTTTACCCAAAACAATCTCCGACATTACGGAAATAGTGAATGGCTAAAACGAATCTCTCTGATTTAAGATTTCCATCATTTGCATGGAATAGGTGCGTGACAACTTAAACTCTTGGTCCTGCATATAAATGATGTGACGTTCTACTTTCTCAATTTTGGAATAATTTACAATGATTGATTTATTCAAGCGAACAAATCTGTCTGTGGGTAGTTCATGCAACATTTTAGAAAGCGTGGAACTATGATAGGAAAATTGGCCTTCCGATCCATACACTTTTAAAATATTCCCCACATTTTGAATGTAGACAATATCATCAAATCTCATTTTTGTAGATACTCTGTGATGTTTTAGGAACATATAATCCTTTTGTGAAGGAAGCACTCGTTTGGCTTTGTATTGCATCTGTGTATCGGAAGCAACGCCATACTTTAAGTTAGTTCCTTTCAGATCATGGACTATTTTGATAATCTTACTGATCTTTTTACAAAAGTCCTCCAAAGTGAAACGAACCATAAGCAAATCGAAAAAACCGTTATCGAGAAGTTGTATCACATTCTCAGGATGATTAGTAATTCCAATGACAAACGGGGGCCGTTCAATCATCTTAATAAATTCAATCGGATCAAAATCAGTCGTATCAACATTCAGCATTAAAATGTCGGGATGAACTTGATTTAATTTCTCGATTACTTCAATAGAATTTTTGTACACTTCAAGAATTTCAATGGTATTAAAATTCTCGGCACAATGAAGAATTTGTCTTTCTATATCAGGATTCTGAATAAGAAGGACGCAGGTTAAGGGTTTCATCATAACAAAATTTTTAAAACACTATTATATTTATCGGAAACAAATTTAATAAATCTATAACATTAATCCTATAAAAAATTATCAACAAATGACGTACACCAATGATTCCCAAAAATTAGGAGAAATTCTCTCCAAAAAATGCAATTGGTAAACGTAAGACCTTTAGAATTAGAAAAAGTGTCAATCTTTTATAAATTCTAAAAACAAAGCATTTTTACATTGTAAAATTATCAAAAATCGCCATGAGAAAAATTAAGAAAAATCGTCATGTTTACATCAATGCTTGTTATTTTTAATCGTTTTTGGAATTATTTATAAAATATTTCTCAAAACAACTGCAAAATTCAATTATTTTACCTGCACCTTTACTTTTTTGGAACAGTATTCTGTTTCCCATAATCCGCCTCTATCCAATGCTTTTACTTCCGTAGAACTTTTTCTGCGAATAAAAAAAAGATAATAATTTCCCAGACTGACCGAAAGCATCTCGGGGACAATTTGAACGAAATGACCATTAATTTCAGGAAAAAAACTGCAAAGCACCGATTCTTCGTTCTCTTTATC
>CAZWCI010000115.1:2885-5668 GCA_964632815.1 uncultured Lentimicrobiaceae bacterium
CTTCGGCTTTTAATTTCTCTCCGTTAAAGGTCACTTTTGCCCGGGAAGAGAGTTTAATCAGTGTGCCCGCGGGGTTATTCAAATTAAACTGCGCACTTGCTGAAAAAGTTTCATTTTCAGCATTATAAGAGATGGTGTATTGCGGAAAAATAATTCGTTGCTCCACTTTATCGGATCTTTCGGTTGTAACGGAAGAACAGCAGGTCAGGAATAATCCGACAACAATAAGGATAAAAATTTTAAAAAATATTTTATTCATTAAATCAGAAGATAAAATAATTTTCAAAAATAACAATTTATATGATAAGTTGTATCAAAAAAATTATTTTTTTGAAGCTCTTTTTCTTTCAATTTCATCAAGGATAATTTTCCGAAGTCTCAATGAAATCGGACTGATTTCAAGATATTCGTCCTCTCCTATGAATTCCATATACTCTTCGAGGGACAATTTGATGGCGGGTGCAATACGCAATTTCTCATCCGAGCCGGAAGCCCTCATATTGGTCAATTTCTTTGCTTTACAAACATTGATAACGAGATCATCCTGACGAATATGTTCTCCGATGACTTGTCCCGCATAAACTTGTTCTCCGGGTTCAATAAAGAAAGAACCGCGATCCTGCAGTTTGTCAATAGCATAAGAAAATGATTGTCCTGTTTCCATGGCAATCAGCGCGCCGGCATGTCTTCCGGGAAGGTCTCCCTTCCAGGGCTGGAATTCCACAAAGCGATGGGACATAATGGCTTCCCCTTCTGTGGCCGTCAGCACTTGATTGCGTAATCCGATAATCCCGCGCGAAGGAATCATAAAGTCTAAATGTACACGATCATTAACGGTTTCAATAGAGGCCAGTTCTCCTTTTCTTCGGGAAACGTAATCGATGACACGACTTGAAAAGGCCTCCGGAACCATCACGGTAAGTTGTTCCACCGGCTCACATTTTTCCCCGTTGATCTCTTTTATAATTACCTGAGGTTGACCAACTTGCAATTCATATCCTTCACGTCTCATTGTTTCGATAAGAATAGACAGGTGGAGAATTCCGCGACCAAACACAATCATCATATCTGGTGAAGCTGTTTCTTGAATTCTCATGGCCAAATTTTTCTCAAGTTCGAGAAAAAGACGATCTCTTAAATGTCTTGACGTTACATATTTTCCCTCTTTTCCGAAAAAAGGAGAGGTATTGATGGTAAACAACATGCTCATCGTGGGTTCATCCACTTTGATAGGCACGAGTGCTTCGGGATTTTCGTAATCGGCAATGGTATCTCCGATATCAAAATTTTCAAGTCCGAGAACTGCGCAGATTTCTCCCGGATACACGATATCTTTCATTTTCTCTTTGCCCAGTCCTTCGAAAATGTACAACTCTTTAATTTTAGAAGGAACCACCGTCCCATCGCGTTTTACAAGAGAAACATTTTGTCCCCATTGGAGTGTACCTCTTTTGACTCTGCCCACGGCAATTCTACCCACGTATGAAGAATAATCCAAAGAGGAAATCATCAATTGAAGATTGCCCTCTTCAATTTTTTGAGAGGGAATATAATCGACAATGGTATCAAGAAGATAACTGATATCTTCGGTTGGTGTTTTCCAATCGGGCCCCATCCATCCTTGCTTAGCGGAACCATAGACCGTCGGAAAATTGAGTTGTTCCTCGCTGGCTCCGAGGTTAAACATCAGATCAAAAACAGCTTCTTGGGCAAGGTCGGGAGAGCAATTTGGTTTATCCACTTTATTGATCACCACAATCGGCTTGAGTCCGAGTTCAATAGCTTTTTGTGTTACGAAGCGTGTTTGGGGCATGGGACCTTCGAATGCATCCACGATCAGCAGCACTCCGTCGGCCATATTGAGCACGCGTTCCACTTCGCCGCCAAAGTCACTGTGTCCCGGAGTATCAATGACATTAATTTTGGTATCTTTATATCTAACGGACACATTTTTAGATAAAATAGTAATTCCTCTTTCTCTTTCAAGATCGTTATTATCGAGCAATAATTCTTGGACTTGCTGATTAGCACGGAAAAGATTTGCCTGATACAATATACGATCAACCAAAGTTGTTTTGCCGTGGTCAACATGAGCAATAATAGCTATATTTTTGACTGTTTGCATGTTATAAATTTTTGACCACAATTTTTTAAGGGTGCAAAAATACACAAAAAAAATGAAAGAGAAGGTATATTTAATGATTAAAAAAATCCAAATAAAAAGTGTATCAATAAAGCTATTTTGATGATACAACAGAATATGTCTATTAATTTTTTACAGAATCTTTATTTTTATTGGTGTCCGGGGAAATAATTGCCGAGAAAACCAATGTACGACCTCGGGGAAGGCATGGTACCAAAAGGCATTATCGAAATTTACTTTTTTTTTGGTACTTTTGTTTTGATACAAAAGTACCAAAAAATCAAGGCAAAAAGAATGCCGCCCGCTCTGCCAGAGATAATTCTTTATGATTTGGGGGCTTACTTTTTAAAAAACAAAATCGTGTACTTGATTATCAAGAACTTTTGAATGATTTTTGATGGTTTTTATATTTCACCGGACAACAATAATAAAAATTTACCGCAAAGGGGCTAAGACGCAAAGATTTTGCCATCCGTGCGTGAGGCCGTAGGCGGAAAGCCCGCAAGGACGGGAGCCGATGTGGACGCTGCCGCAAAAAAGCGACCGGAGGAAGCTCTTTTTGTGGCTTTGCGGACACACGGCTTCCGGCCGCGGACTTGGAGCCGGAGGCCGGCGGCGAAGCCGACACGCCCAAATAAAA
>CAZWCI010000116.1:0-2075 GCA_964632815.1 uncultured Lentimicrobiaceae bacterium
GGTCATGGTCGGGATGACAAGATTCGAACTTGCGGCCTCTTCGTCCCGAACGAAGCGCGCTACCGGGCTGCGCTACATCCCGTTTTTTTGACGTGGCAAAGATACAATTTTTATTTAAAATGTAATGGTTTTTCGTGAAAAAAAACAATTTTCACTTAAGAATTTCGGGGTGTTCGTGAATATACTGTATCATAGAGTCATATCCTTTTTGATATATCTCTTCGTATTTTTTATAAGAAGAAATGGACAATTCTGCGGTATTGAGCTCTTTGATGGGAACATAGAAGTCGCATAACGAATATCGGCTGACGTTGACCGCTTCGCTCATCATGGCGAAAACGGCGGGCCACACATCATCTATCTTAGGCGTCGTATCAAGCGGGGTGAAGTTGATGACATTGATTCCGATAATCTTATCGCATTTTGCTTCCACCAATGGTTCGACGGGGAAATTATTTATCACACCACCATCCACATAATCAACGCCTTCAATCGTAAAATACTCATAAACCATAGGAATGGAAGCAGAGGCAACCACAAAATTTTTGAGTTGATTTCCGGAGTTCACAATATGCACGGTTCCCTCTTTCAACTTGACACAGCAAACGTAAAAAGGAATTTGGAGACTGTCGAAGTTATTGAAAGGTATGTATTTATCGAGAATCGAGATCAACTTAGTATGCTTGGACAGTCCTCCGCGACTTGAAATATTCAATGTGAAAATAGCCCCCACTTTGTAAGTCTTTTCGTCTTTAACCATCTCCATAATTTGCGCGGGCGTGTAACCGGCGGCATACATTACCCCCACAATGCTGCCCATACTGGTTCCGGAGAGGTGCGTTGCATGAATCCCATGTTCTTCGAGCGCCTGAAGTGCGCCGATATGGGCAAAACCAAGTGCCCCGCCCCCACTCAGACAAATGCCGACCGTAGGAGCCGCTTTAGACTCGGAAGTTTGAGACGACACAGATGAAGAATTCATCACAAAAAATGTTAAGATTAATAATAAAGAACGGTTCATTTGGGTTACTTTCCTTTTCTTTCCAATACAATCAACATGGTATAAATCAAAATCTTAATGTCCATTTGCAACGACATATTTTCCAAATACAAGAGATCCCATTTCAATCGTTGAATCATCTCTTCCACATTTTCGGCATACCCGAATTTGACTTGTCCCCAAGAGGTGATGCCCGGTTTGATACTGAGCAATAGTTTGTAGTAGGGCGCGTGTTTTACGATTTGATCAATGTAATACTGTCTTTCGGGGCGCGGTCCGACCAAAGACATATCGCCGATGAGCACATTGAAGAACTGCGGGGTTTCGTCTAATCTTGATTTGCGCATAAACCGACCGAAAGGGGTAACACGCTCATCTTTTTTACTCGACAACCGGGGAACTCCCTGTTCGGCATCCACATACATGGAGCGAAATTTAAAAATCCTGAATGGTTTTCCCCGGTAGCCAATGCGCTCCTGAGAATACAAAACAGGTCCCGGAGAGGAGCGTTTGACGCCAATCGCGAGAAAAATATAAACGGGAAGAAGAATTATAATGGCCAACACGGAGAGGAAAATGTCGAAAAAGCGTTTGGCATATTTTTGCCAATCGGGCATATAATTGGGTGAAATCGAAATGAGCGGCTCTGCCAACACCGAAGAGGTTTTTACTATGCCGACCAGGAAATCCTGAGACTGCGGAATTAACTTCAAATCTATATTCCGGTCGTGGATATCGCGAATCATCGTGATAATGGTCTCAATATATTTTCTTTTGCCATTGTGCACCGCAATAATCAACTCTTCAACATCGTGTTCACGGACAATATCGAGTAAATTTTCCATTTTCCCCAGACACGGCAATTCCGTGGAAAGAGCATCTTCGTCTTCGGAGTCCACAATGACATAACCGAGAATAAAGCTGCCGGTATGCACCCGATCCCGAATAACCGATTTATAGGTATTCAACGCAATGGTATCGCTCCCGATAATCAAAGTGTTAACCCCTAATTTTCCTTTATGAATTTTGCGATTCCTTTGAGTAGTAATGACCAGTCGCGGGAAATAGGTCAGTA
>CAZWCI010000116.1:2175-5604 GCA_964632815.1 uncultured Lentimicrobiaceae bacterium
CCCACGTAAACACCGCAGCAAAAAAGTCGAAAAAGATATAGAGGAAAGCTATTCTTTTTTTATTCATTCGATGATGGCTTAATAGGTATATAAAACTCGGATATTATCAAAATAGTAATCTGCTTGGGAACTGGTTTGTTTATTGCCGGAGAGGAGAATACGGAACCCGGTGGCAGTAAGATTGCGGCTCACGGCAAGTGTTAGGTTTATGTAAGCTTTTTTCCATGCCCCGTTCGTCGGCCGAAGAACAAGCAGATTTTCGTTGGTCGGGATGGAAGAAGATTGAGAAATAATCAGTCCGATATTCAATGTCTGGTCACACTTATAATTCAATTCCAAAAAAACGGACCTTCCGTTGCCGGGCAGGTCTATCTCCGGAGAGATGACTTCGAAAGAGGAGATGGTATCTTTCAATTGAATATATCCGGAACAGGTGTTGATATCTGTAAGATCATAAGCATTTTGGTAGATAAGTTCTGAGTCGTAAACTTTCGAGAAGGCGGGTAAATTGGTATCTAAAGAGGTAAATTCGGTACCGGCACTTTCAAAATTTTCCACCAACGGAAAATAGAGGCCACTGCTGTAGTAGTTAAAAACCGGTTTTATCACCACTTCTTCTCCTTTAACGGCCTGAATGGTGGTGGTATATTGACTAAAAAACGGATAAATCGGGCGGGTGGTCGACATGGCATTCAATTTAATACCGGGTTGAATGACCAACTTCACTTCCCCTGTCTCCAAAATCGGAATTTTGCAAGGGAGTTCCCAAGAGCCGATTTTCTCGCCGTTTGCGGTCAACCAAATGTCGGAAAAGTCGTGTGCCGTTAAGCCCGAAGGACTGTTGAATTGCCCCAAATCAAGATTGGAAAGCGAAACGACAATATCCTCTTTATCGATAACTATATAAGTGGGAGTAACATCTGTTTTGTTACAAGAAATCAAAAACAAAAACAAAACGGGGAAAATAAAGAGTTTACGGATTTTTTTCATGCATCCAAATTTATAATGAAACGTAATAAAGAAAGGTTTTATTTTACTGTTGGAATGCTTTTATTTATTTTCTCCAAAACGGCATAAGCCACCTGAAGAACTTTCATCCCATCGGAGAGTGTCACTTCAGGAATCAAATCTTGTTCCACGGCATGCACAAAACTTTCCAACTCGCTTTGTATCGCATTATTCATCACGATGTTCGGGGAATCAATCTTAATCTGTTTTTTGGGTTTTCCGACGCCCGTATCAAGAATCATCGCAAACGGATTTTCTGTTTCATCGGGCGCATTTTCGATATGAATCACCTCACATTTTTTATCTAAAAAGTCCACCCCGATATAAGCATTATCTTGAAAAATGCGGGTTTTTCTCATATTTTTGAGCGAAATCCGACTGGCGGTCAGGTTGGCGACGCATCCGGAAGCAAAATGAAGCCGTACATTGGCAATGTCGAACGAATCGGTAACAATCGCTACCCCACTCGCCTGAATGTCCACAAGCGGACTATTCACAATTTTCAGCACAATATCCAAATCATGAATCATCAAATCCAAAATAACGGAAACATCATTTCCGCGGGGATTAAAGAGCGCCAAGCGGTGGGCTTCAATAAACAAAGGCGTACGAATAATCTTTTGGGCGGCTTGAAACGCGGGATTAAAGCGTTCCACATGACCCACCTGCACTTTTACGCCCTTATTTTTCTGAATTTCCAATAAATCCTGCGCTTCTTCGGGAGTAACCGTAACAGGTTTTTCAATAAAAACATGTTTTCCGGACTGCATCGCCATTTTAGCTGTCTCGTAATGGGCGGAGGTCGTAGTCACAATATCGGCAATCTCGCACACATCAAGCAGTTCTTGGGGATTGCGATACGCCGTAGTTCCAAATTCTTCTGCAACACGCAAAGCACGCTCATAATCCACATCATACACCCCTGCCAAAGAAATTAATTCACTTTCCTTCATACATTTAGCATGAATTTTCCCGAGATGGCCAGTGCCAAAGAGTCCGATTTGTTTCATAAAATGATATTTAAATAGTAAGATTCCATTTTTCTGAATTGCCGTGCAAAAATAATTAAATTTTTTATTATTTGGGCGTGCCGGCTGCGCCGTCGGCGTCCGGTTCCAAGTCCGCAGCCGGGAGTCGTGTGCCGCAAAGCCACAAAAAGAGCTTCCTCCGGTCGCTTTTTTGTGGCAGCGGCACATCGCCTCCCGTCCTTGCGGGCTTTCCACCTACCTCCTCACGCGGGTGGATGGCAACGATAAATGCTTCGAAGGAAACATTTCCTCTTGTCCGTCAAAAATAAAAATAGCAAATCCTTTTTGAACTTATTAAAATAAAAGTTATTTTTGTAGTTGTATTTACTAAAGTCGTAAGAACATTAAATCAACTAATATTGAAAGTTTCCATACAAAACATAAATTAATAAACTAAAATCATGTCCACATTAGAAAGAGCGATAGAAATTGCTATATCCGCACATAAAGGGAAAAAAGATAAAGCAGGTGCCGACTATATTTTACATCCTCTTCGCGTGATGGAACGTGGCAAGAACGATATTGAGAAAATTTGCGGTGTGTTACATGATGTTGTCGAGGATAGCGAATGGACTTTTGAGATGCTTCAAAATGAAGGATTTTCCGAAGAAATAGTTTCCGCTTTGCGCTGCATTACTAAAGAATCAGAAGAAGAAGAGTATGATACTTTCATTAATAGAGTGGCTCAAAATCCAATAGCAATCCGCATTAAAATAAATGATTTACTGGATAATATGGACATCACCCGTCTAAAACATCTGACGGAAAATGATCTGAAACGGTTGAATAAATATTTGAAAGCATATTGGAAATTGCATGAAATAAATCATTAGTAGAAAACTTAATCAATTGTCCATTTTAATTTCTATTTTACCTAAAATAGATTAGGTTAAATAGAAAATGGTTTTTGCCATCCCCTGTGAGGGCGTAGGTGGAAAGCCCGCAAGGACGGGAGACGATGTGACCGCTGCCACAAAAAAGCGACCGGAGGAAGCTCTTTTTGTGGCTTTGCGGGCACACGGCTACCGGCTGCGGACTTGGAGCCGGAGACCGGCGGCGAAGCCGACACGCCCAAAAAATTATTAAAATATTTATTCCAACTTTTAAGATAAATGTTTATTTTTGCCATTCCTGAAAACTTTACAAAGAGAAATATTAAATATAAAATAGCATAAAATGAAAAAAATTATTGCCTTTTTGAGCATTTTCTTGTTCGTAATTTCCGGACTTTTCTCCCAGAATATCAGCATTTGGGATGGCACAGATTCTACCGTTTGGACTCAAGGAAGCGGAGGGCAGTCTGACCCCTATTTGATTGAAACCGCATCACAATTAGCCTATTTGGCTGCGAGTGTCAATTCGGGAAATCCCTACATTGGGATTTATTTTAAAT
>CAZWCI010000117.1:0-5537 GCA_964632815.1 uncultured Lentimicrobiaceae bacterium
AGAAGGTCAAATGGCATTCCCCACTCTTATTCGTGTATTCGTGGCTTTCATTTTCTATAGAACTACTTATTATTGCCACGAATGCACGAATTATTTTTTTCCTCCTTAAAAGCCCCAGAGTAAAATCTTCCATATTCGGGCAACTAAAATGCTAATTTATTAACAAAGTTAAAACAACTTACAAAATTTAATGTATATTTGCAAATTCAAACTTAATTTGAAAAAATATATATCAATCAAATAGTTAATACCAATGAAAAATTTAAAATTTTTATCAGTAGTATTTTTAACAGCTTTAATTTTAGCAGGTTGTGGTTTTGGAAAGATGATTCCACGCTATCCTGAAGTAACTGTTAAACTTGAAAATCCCGATTTGGAAAATAAAGGAGGAAAAGTAGAGTACAAAGTTACCGGAACAATTCCTGCTAAATATATGAAGAAAAAAGCCACTATGACCATTACTCCTGTATTGGAGTATGAAAATGGCACTTATGAACTCCCCCCGATTCAATTGCAAGGAGAAAAAGCGAAAGCGACCGGAACTGTCATTCCTTACAAAACAGGTGGAAATTTCTCTACTTCAGGATCTTTTGATTATAAAGACCAATATGAAGAAGCCGTTATCGCCGCTAAAGCAGAAGCTAAATTAAAAAAGAAAACCTTTGTTTTTGAAAATAAAAAGTTGGGCGAAGGTATTTCCAATACGTCTTCCCGCTCTGCACTTACCCCTATGCTTAAAGAAAAAGCGGATGCTGGCAATGGAACTAATCTCATTATGGGAAGCCATCAGTATAAACCGGAATATATAACCTCTACTGGAGTTATTTATTTTGAAGTGAATCGTGCCGATCTCAATATGAATCTTAAGTTAAATAAAGATAAAGCAGCAAAAGAAGCTGTTCAAAAGTTTATCGATTTTATGGCTGAAGGTCGCATTATTAATAAAATGGTGATTACCGGATGGGCTTCTCCCGAAGGTGAAGAATCCAACAATGAAGATTTATCCAAAAAACGTACGGAACAAGGTCAAAAGTGGTTCAATCAACAGTTTGAAAAATATCTGAAAGAGTACGCCAAGAAAAATAACATCAAATACAAAGATATGCCTAAGCCCGAACTCGTTTTCGAAACTAAAGCTGCCGGAGAAGATTGGAGTGGTTTTGAAAAAGCTGTTGAAGCTTCCGCAATCGCCGAAAAAGGTCAAATCCTCAATGTTGTTCGCTCTCAACCTAACAATATGATGAAGGAACAAAAAATTAAAGAAATGACCGACATCTATAACGAAATTAAAGAAGCTATCCTTCCTCCTCTTAGAAGAGTTGAAGTTTCTATGATTTGTAACAAACATAAATTCAATGATACTCAAATTGCCGAATTTGTAAAAACTAAATTCGATACTCTCAACTTAGAAGAAAGTCTCTTTGGTGCTTATATGACTAAAAGTTTAGCTGAAAAAGCTTCTATATACGAAGCCATTATTGCTAAAGAAGCTTATCAAACCGATTGGAGAGCATACAACAACTTGGCCGCTATTCAAATCAATTCTTTCTTAGAAAACGGTACTATCTCTAATTTGGAAAAAGCAAACAATAATTTGAATAAAGCAAACGCCGTTTCTCCAAATAACGGAATCGTTCTCAATAATATGGGAATTGCTGAATTTCTTTCCGGAAATCGTGATGCTGCTATCAAAAAATTTGAAGAATCTCAAAAAGCAACTATAGAACCTGTAAATCAAAACTATAACCTTTCTCTTTTGAAAATTGCTGCCGGAGACTATTCAGGAGCAAAACAAATGATGAATAACAGAAATTGTGACTATAACATGGCTTTAGTTCAACTGCTCGAAAAGAATTATACCGCTGCCAAATCTACATTGGATTGTATTACCAATAAAGATGCTAAAGTATATTATTTACAAGCTGTATTGGCTGCAAGAATGAATGACGCTACCGGGGTATATGCCAATCTGAAAGAAGCTATTGACCGCGATGCTTCTTATAAGAAAACAGCAAAAAAAGATGCTGAATTTAAAAAGTATAAACAAGCTGGAGAATTTCAGTCACTTATACAATAACAAATAAAAAAATTAAGTAAAAGGGGTTAGCTTAACAGTTTCCCCTTTTATTTTATAATTAAATATCAATAAATGAAAATGGTTAGAAATTTAGGATTAGACAACTCTTTGCTCAATCAATTTATCGGTGAACTCAGAGATATCAACGTCCAACATGACAGTATGCGTTTCCGCAGAAACCTGGAACGTATCGGTGAGATTTTCGCCTATGAAATAAGCAAAACTTTCACCTACAATTCAACTGATATTACTACGTCTCTCGGAATTGCCAATATGCAGCTCATGAAACAACAACCTGTCCTGGCTACGATTTTGCGCGCCGGATTGCCTGTTCACCAAGGATTGCTCAATTATTTCGATCATGCCGAGAATGCTTTTATCGCAGCATACCGGAAACACCATAAGGACAACTCTTTTGAAATCCAACTGCATTACATGACTGCCCCGAATTTAGAAGATCGTATCCTTATTCTTTCGGATCCCATGCTCGCAAGCGGAAAGTCAATGCTCTTGGCATTCGAAGAATTGCTCAATAATGGTACTCCAAGCCACACTCATTTTGTCTCCATCATTGCCAGTTCCCAAGGAGTTGAATACTTGCAAAAAAATCTCCGAACTAAAAATTGTACCATTTGGGTCGGTGCTATCGATGAAGAATTGACTGCACAATCTTATATTGTCCCCGGTCTTGGTGATGCCGGAGACCTCGCTTTTGGAATGAAATTAGACGAATAAAATACACCCGTTCTGTCAATTTCTTCCCGCCAACTGACAAAAGAATCACTTCCGTTTATGTGTCAATTTGGCAGAAATTTTCCTTTTTCCTTTGGAATATCATTTTCTTTTTCTTTATTTTTTCTTTCCCTATTTTTTTATTTAATAATAAAATTCTAATAATCAAATATTTATATTAATATTTCTGATTATTTCTCTATTTTGGCATAAAAATTGTATAAATAGAAGTGCAATAAATCATTTTATGATCGAATAACATACAATTAATAACATCAAAATAGAAAAAAATTATGGGAAAAATTATTGGAATTGACTTAGGAACAACGAATTCATGTGTGGCTGTTATGGAGGGAAGCGAACCTGTTGTAATCCCGAACAGTGAAGGAAGAAGAACAACCTCTTCTATTGTGGCTTTTGTAGGAGATAATGAAAGAAAAGTTGGAGACCCTGCCAAACGTCAGGCCATAACCAATCCGACAAAAACCATATATTCCATCAAGAGATTTATGGGGGAAACATTCGACAGAGTTACAACCGAAATTCAAAGAGTTCCTTATATTGTGGAAAGATCTTCCAACAATATGCCTAAGGTAAAAATTGATGATCGCTCCTATACGCCTCAGGAAATTTCTGCCATGATTCTTCAAAAAATGAAAAAAACGGCAGAAGATTACTTAGGCCAAGAGGTAACCGAAGCGGTAATCACAGTGCCTGCTTATTTTAGCGACTCACAACGTCAGGCAACGAAAGAAGCCGGAGAAATTGCCGGATTGAAAGTAAAACGAATTATCAACGAACCTACGGCTGCTGCGTTGGCCTATGGTCTAGACAAAAAGAAATCCGATTCAAAAGTAGCTGTTTTTGACTTGGGAGGTGGTACTTTTGATATCTCTATCCTCGAATTGGGCGATGGTGTTTTTGAAGTAAAATCTACCAATGGGGATACCCACCTCGGTGGCGACGACTTTGACCATGCCATTATTGATTGGTTGGCAGATGAATTTAAAAAAGATTTCCAAGTTGACCTCCGCAAAGATGCCATGGCGCTCCAACGTCTTAAAGAAGCTGCTGAAAAAGCCAAAATCGAATTATCAAGCTCCAATTCTACTGAAATAAACTTGCCTTATATCATGCCTATCGATGGTATTCCGCAACACCTTGTACGCAATTTGACTCGTGCTCAATTTGAACAACTTACCGACAAGCTTATTCAAGCAACTATAGGACCATGTAAAAAAGCATTATCAGATGCCGGCTACACCACTTCCGATATTGACGAAGTTATTTTGGTGGGCGGTTCTACCCGTATCCCTGCCATCCAAAAAGTAGTGGAAGATTTCTTCGGCAAAGTACCGTCCAAAGGTGTTAATCCGGACGAAGTGGTAGCTATCGGAGCTGCTATTCAAGGCGGTGTATTGAGCGGAGATGTTAAAGACATTCTGTTGCTCGATGTAACTCCCCTATCACTCGGATTGGAAACTTTAGGTGGCGTAATGACCCGACTGATTGAATCTAATACTACAATTCCTACGAAGAAAACGGAAACCTTTACAACTGCTGTGGATAATCAAACTTCTGTAGAAATTCACGTATTGCAGGGAGAACGTCCGATGGCCAATCAAAACAAAAGTATCGGCAGATTCCACCTCGACGGCATTCCTGCTGCTATGCGTGGAGTTCCTCAAATTGAAGTTACTTTCGACATCGACTCCAACGGAATTCTTAACGTTGCTGCTAAAGATAAAGCCAGTGGTAAAGAACAAAAAATACGTATAGAAGCCTCTTCCGGTCTTAGTGATGACGAAATCAAGAAGATGAAAGCCGAAGCCGAAGCAAATGCTGAAGCCGATAAAAAAGCAAAAGAAGAGATCGAAAAATTGAACGCAGCTGACTCTTTGGTATTCAATACCGAAAAACAATTAAAAGAATTTGGCGACAAGGTTCCTGCTGACAAGAAAACTGCTATCGAAGAAGCTAAAAACAAACTCCGCGATGCTCACACTCGTAAAGATTTCCCGGCCATGGAAGCAGCTACTGCCGAATTACAAAACGCTTGGCAAGCAGCCAGTGCCGACATGTACGCTAGCCAACCCGGAGACGGAGCCGCTCAACCCGGTGCCGATCAAAATCCGAATGCAGGCAGTCAACAAAAACCCAATGACGGAGATCAAACGGTTCAAGATGTTGATTTTGAAGAAGTAAAGTAATGACGAACTGAGCGAAGAGCCAAGCATAGCTTGAAATCTTCCGAGATAAGGTGTAGCCCGAAAGGTTGCACCTTTTTTTGTTACATAATATCCAAAGGACTTTTGATGTTCGATTTTGAAATATCTGCAATATAGGTGTCCGGTAAAAATAAAAACCATCAAAAACCAATCAAAAGTCATTGATAATCAAGTACACGATTTTGTTTTTAAAAAGCAAGTCCCCTAATCAAAAAGAGTTAGCTCTGCCACGAAGCACGTGCGCGGGCAGGGCGGGCGGAATTCTTTTTACTTCGTGAGAAGCTTCCAACCAAAAGGTCCTAAAATGATTACCCCTAATCAGATTTTTATTTTTTACCGGACAACAATATATCTTATCCAAAGGACTTTTGATGATGATATTAAAATATCTGTAATATGGTTGTACATTGGGGGAGTTTTAATAGATAGATGCATCGTTGGGCCGTTGCAAACGCAATCGTTGTTCAAATGTTGAAAGCAAATTATTTATGTTCATTACC
>CAZWCI010000118.1:0-5445 GCA_964632815.1 uncultured Lentimicrobiaceae bacterium
CACTCTCGGCAAATAAGCAGACACCTGCAACACAGAAGCAGCCGTCTGCAAGGGGGAAATATTTGGGAGTAATATAAAATTGAGGGCAGAAGATGATATCGAACAAAAAATCAGAGGAATTCTCTGTGGTCTCTGTGCCTCTGTGGTAGAAAACTACATTACCGCAAAGACGCCAAGACGCAAAGATTTTGCCATCCGAGGCGTGAGGAGGTAGGCGGAAAGCCCGCAAAGACGGGAGGCGATGGGGCCGCTGCTGCAAAAGAGCGACCGGAGGAAGCTCCTTTTGCAGCTTTGCGGCACCACGACTACCGGCTGCGGACTTGGAGCCGGACGCCGGCGGCGAAGCCGACACGCCCTAATAAAAATAATTGTAAATCAAAAAAAAATGTACCTTTGTACCGCAATTTTGGAATCATGACCGATTAAGCTCGATGCGAAATTTGTGTACATGATTGAAAAAGAACTATTAACTCATATAGAAAAGGTGTCGGAATTATGAAAGAGAAGGTGCTGATGGCCATGAGTGGCGGTATTGACAGCAGTGTGGCAGCGTTGTTGTTGCTGGAGCAAGGATATGAACTTGTGGGGGTTACGTTTAGAACGTATGATTCGATTTCTACCGCCTGCATGGAAAAGGAGAAGGGGTGTTGCAATGTGGATGCGCTGTTTGAGGCCAAACGTTTGGCGGAGCAACTGGGATTTGAACATCATATCCTCGATGTTCGCAAAGAGTTTGAGGATACGGTAATTCGGGATTTTGTGGCAGAGTATTTGGAGGGCAGAACGCCTAATCCTTGTGTGCGTTGCAATTCGTTTATTAAGTGGGGTTTGTTGCTCGAAACGGCGCGTGAATACGGTTGTCAGAAGATTGCTACCGGTCATTATGCGCAAGTGATGAATCAGAAAGATCGTTATTTTCTTCGAAAAGGAGCAGATGCGGCAAAAGACCAAACCTATTTTTTATGGACATTGACGCAGGAAAATCTGGCGGCAACGTTGTTTCCGTTGGGTACGATGACCAAGCAGGAAGTCCGTGATTTTGCTGCGGCCCACGGATATGTCTCTTTATCGAAAAAGAGAGAAAGTCAGGAGATTTGTTTCATACCCGCCAATGATTATCGTCAATTTCTCGAGGAGCGAGTGGAGGATTATCGATCCCGTTTTCCGGCAGGCGATTTTGTGGATAGGGAAGGGCGTGTGTTGGGCAAACATAGCGGTTACCCGAATTATACCATCGGCCAACGGAAAGGGTTGGGAATTGCGTTGGGGTATCCGGCGTATGTGCTCGAAGTACAGCCGACATTGAATCGTGTGGTTCTGGGCAGAAAAGAGGATTTAAACCAAATGAGTTGTTCTATTGACCAAGTGAATATGATGAAATATGCACAAATTCCGGAAGATCTGCTTTTGACCGTACGGGTGCGTTATCGCAGTCAGGGTGCTGCAGCCCGATTGTCCTACACGGACGAAGGATTGCTGTGTTCTTTTTTGACGCCGGTGGATGCCATTACTCCCGGACAAAGTGCTGTTTTTTATGAAGGGGACGATTTGGTCGGCGGCGGCATCATTCGATAGTGAAATTTAGAATATTCTCGAGTAACGGAACAAAATATTGAACAGATGGACATAATACAAATTCACGAATTGACCAAGGATTATGGCGACCGTAAAGGAATTTTCGATGTCTCTTTTTCCATAAAAGAGGGGGAGAGTTTTGGGTTTTTAGGACCTAACGGAGCCGGCAAGACCACCACCATTCGGCACTTGATGGGTTTCATCAATGCCGATAAAGGAAGATGCACTATTAAGGGCATGGATTGTAAACAAGAGGCACAACGTATTCAACAATATTTGGGTTATGTGCCGGGGGAGATTGCGCTTCCCGAAGATATGACCGGTATGGAGTTTATAGAATTTATGGCGGCTTATCGCGGGCTTAAAGAGTTGACCCTTGCGCACCGCCTGATAGAACGCTTTGAGTTGAATCCGAAAGGGAAAATTAAAAGAATGTCCAAAGGAATGAAGCAGAAATTGGGCATTGTGACGGCCTTTATGCACAATCCGGAGGTGCTTATTTTAGATGAACCTACCGGCGGACTTGACCCGTTGATGCAGAACCGCTTTATTGATTTGATTACAGAAGAAAAACAACAAGGAAAAACGATACTGATGTCGTCTCATCTTTTTGAGGAGGTGGAACGAACTTGCGACCGCGTGGGCATGATCAAGCAAGGGGAATTGAAAGCAATTGATACGATCGAACAACTGAAAGCAACCCAAAAGAGAACTTATATTGTTGTATTTGAGGATGAAGCGCAGGCGGCGGTGTTTGCGGCCGAGCCGTTGCAGATTGTTGCACACGAAGCGAATCGGGTAACTGTCTCCGTGCAACAAGATATGAATCTGTTTATCGCCTCACTGCATCGCTTTTCGATTAAAGATTTAAAAGCCAAAGAACAGTCTTTGGAAGAGGTTTTTCTTCATTATTATTCAGATATTCAATAAAATAGATTCTGTACACAATTTATAAAATAGGAAGTCAAGCTATGATCAATATTGCATTATTAAAAAGAGAAATAAAAGGAAGTTCTATTCTGTGGCTCATTTTTGCAGGGATTTTATTGATGTATATCTCCATCATTGTCACCATGTTTGACCCGGCGTTGGGAGAGGTTTTAAAGCAGTTTTCGGTAGCGATGCCCCAAATGATGGCGATGTTCGGGATGAGTGTCGTGGGGGCGACCTTAATAGAGTTTATGGCCAACTATCTGTATGGCTTTTTGATGCTTATTTTCCCGATGGTTTTTGTTGTCATTTTGGCGAATAAGTTGGTTGCGAAGCACGTGGATAGCGGTTCCATGGCCTATTTGCTGGCGTCACCCAATAGCCGGAAAAAGGTAATAAGGACGCAAATTATGGTCTTGATAGGGGAGCTGGTTTTGCTGATACTTTTCTGCACTATTGTGGGCATTATTGCTTCGAATTATTTTTTCCCGGGAGCATTGGACATCCCCGCTTTTATTAGGTTAAATATTGGGCTGTTGGCCTTACATCTGGCGATTGCCGGTTTTTGTTTTTTTGCTTCCTGTATTAGCAACGACACCAAATTATCCTTGGGGTTGGGTGCCGGTGTGCCGACTTTTTTCTATTTGATTCAAATGCTGGGGAATATGGGCGGAAAGTTGGAATCATTAAAAAATGCAACCATCTTTTCGTTGTTTGATTCATACCAATTGATGGATGATATTGCCGCCGGATGGTGGAAAGTTGCCGTGGCGGCGGCCATCGGAATTCTGTTTTTTTTCATCGGCAGCCGAATATTTCAAAAGCGAGATTTGCCTTTATAGAAGAATTATGATTAATTCCGGCATGATTATGAAAATTATCTGATTTTGTTTATTTTTCTAAATTTGAGAATATCAAGGTGAAATGGAATAAAACATTATGGAAAGAGGGACTTAAATCCTATGCACTATTGGTAGGATTGTTGTTGCTTTTTGTGTTGATATTGAAAGCAGGGGAGACGATTTGGTTGTGGATGACGGTACGAGTGGTTTTTTTTCCGGTAATTGCGAATTCCTTTTTACAGGCATTGTGGTCGGTTTTATTACCGGCACTCTGTTTATTTCCCGTTTTTATTTTAGGAAGGCGGTTTTCGGAGCGTACAACTTACTTTTTATTTGCTTTTTTGTGTGGATTATATCTGTTATTTGAAATATCATTGACCGCCTATGCGGTCAGAAGTGGTTTTTTGATGGGCAGCGAGTTGATGGTAAGGCCTTTTCGGGAGACCTGGATGACGATAGTCAGTGCGGTGCCTCGGTGGGCAGTATTTCTTTTTGCCGGAGTTTCTGTTTTTGGTTTTTTAGCGATAGCGGCTTTCCTGCAGAAAAAACAGATAGGGAAAATTCTCTTAGGTGTGTTGGTGGGGCTCTCTTTTCTATCCCCTTTATTATTAGTATTGCGTCATTACACCGAGCAAAAATATCAATTAAATCCGGTTGTATTTGCTTATATTTCGGGGAAATCATATCATTGTCTTTCTTCATGGAGTGAATACATGATGAAACCTGAGTTTGTGGTGAAGCAAGATAAAGAGTTGTTGTTACAATTTTTGAAAGAGCACCCCGAGTGGGAGGTGCCAGATATAGAATATCCTTTTGAACGAAAGGTAACCCCGGGGAGTGTCCTTGCTCCCTATTTTCGTGCTTCGGAAGAACGACCGAATGTTGTATTGGTCATTGTGGAGTCTTGGGGCGACAGTTGGTTTCGTGCAGGTTCCAACGGAGTAAGTTTTACCCCTTTTTTGGATTCGTTGTCTCGTCATGCGCTGTATTGGAAGAATTGTTTATCCACGACTCCGCGTAGTTTTGGAGCAGTACCCGCGATTACCGGATCTCTGCCGCACGGGGTTCAAGGTTTTCAGTTCGGAGAGATGCCCGATCACAATAGTTTGCTCAAAATATTGAAAAGCAATGATTATCGGATTAATGCTTTTTATGCCGGAGATTTTACCTTTGATGGAATTTATGAATATTTAGAAGCGCAAAAAATAGATTATTTTTCTCCCTTTTTTCAGGAGGCTTGGAAAGATTATGATTCGAAACGGGAGGCAACCTATTGGGGGTATCAAGATGAGCCGTTTATTTGCAAAACACTTTCCGTATTGGAACAGGAAAAGCAGAAACAACCTGTCTGTAATTTAGTGATAACCGTTAGTTCCCATGAAAATCTTTCGTTGGTGAATAAACAAAAAGAGCAATTTTATAAAGCCAAAGCGCGACAATTGATTGAAAAGTTACCGATTGCAGCGCAGGCGACGGCAATGAAGAATGTGGATAAAATTGCATCCATTGTATATACGGATGATTGTTTGCGTTTGTTTATGAATCGTTATAGAGAAATCAGCGGTTATGAGCAGACTATTTTTGTATTTACGGGAGATCATAGCGGGGCTGTTGAGGAGTCGAATATACTGGGCTATTTTCATGTCCCTTTGCTCATTTGGTCTCCTTTGCTGGATCGCCCCCAGACGTTTCCATCGCTGGTTAGTCATTTGGATATAGCCCCTTCGATTGCGGCATTGCTTGCGGAAAAGTACGGACTCTCAATGCCGGAGCAGGTGCATTGGGTGGGACAAGAACTTGATACTGCCCACCTGTTCCGCTCGCAACAACGACTTCTTTTTCTGCTTTATGCACGTCAAATTACCGATATGGTATATCAGAATTATTATGTAACAGATCAAGACCTTTATCGGATTCATGAAAATATGGAGATGGAAAAAATTAATTTAAAAAATCTTCAACAAAAGATTCGTCAAAAGAGAGATCTATATATTTATATGCATCAATATGTATATTTAAATGATAAATTAACCAAAAATCCCCTTTATCCGAAAGAGCATTATCATTCGATTTTGAATTATGAACCGCGTGAGATTTT
>CAZWCI010000119.1:0-5392 GCA_964632815.1 uncultured Lentimicrobiaceae bacterium
TGCAATTCCTGTACCTAATCCCAAATCTGAAGTGCTATTATTTAAAAAAATAGAATAACTTTGTGTAGATCTCTCTTTTCTAAAAATAAAAATAGACCTATCAGTCAATATATAAAGAATGTTTTGGGCTTTCGTCCGAAAAACATAGATTTATATGATATGGCCTGCACTCATCGCTCCGCCTCCGGAAAAAATGTTGTATGCGGACCTATTAATAATGAAAGACTTGAATATCTAGGAGATGCCGTCTTAAGCGCGATTATTGCCGATTATTTATTTAAAAAATATCCTAGCCATGCAGAAGGACCTCTGACCGAAATGAGATCCAAAATCGTAAATCGTGACAGATTAAATAAATTATCTCAAAAAATAGGACTTCATTCCCTGATTCAAATTGATGCACATACGTATGCCAAATCAGCCGGTGGAGATGCCTTGGAAGCTTTAATCGGAGCCATTTATTTAGATCAAGGATATAACAAAACAAAAAAAATCGTTCTCAAGAAAATTATTCTAACACACTTGGATATTAATTCCATTTTTTTGGAAGATAATAATTATAAAAGTAAAATTTTATCATGGGGACAAAAAGAACATAAGAAGGTTGAATTTAAACATTCTGAAATCTTAAACGGCAATTCCAAAAAATTGTATAAAGCAGAATTGTATATCGATGAAGAACTCTTTGGAGAAGGTTTCGGATATACGATTAAAAATGGAGAACAAGAAGCTGCAGAAAAAGCCTGGCTTAAATGCAACGAATCATCCTAATGATGCAAACCGCATCTCATTTTTGTATAAATATCACTCTTACAAAAACTTACAATCTATTAAATTCTTAATTTTTAGAAAATCAAATGAGACAAATTAGATTGTCATTTTAAAAAATATTGTATTTTTGCTTTCTTTATAAAATAATATCCATTTATCTCTTTTCAATAATAATATTTATGAGCCGAAAAGAAAGACCCAAAAAAAAAGTTCAAGCAAACAAACCGGTACTGAAAAAGAGCTCTTCTATTCCCGCTAAACAAATTGATCTCCCTTTAATAGAGAATCAAAAAAAGAAAAAATTGTGGGGATATTATGCAGGAATTTTAATTTTTGCCTTTGCTTTATATGCAAACACGCATAATCATCAGTGGGTCTTAGATGATTATGGCTCCTATAAACTTAACATTTATGTAACTAAAGGAATCTCCGGATTTGAAGATATCTTAACCAAAACCTATCGGCACGGATCCGGTTTTTATACCGATAACCTCTATCGTCCATTTTCTCAATTAATGTTTGCCACCGAATGGCAAATTTCTCCAGATAATCCAGGATTTTCACATTTGGTCAGCGTGTTTTTCTATGCTTTGTGTTGTGTGCTTTTATTTGTACTCCTCAGAAAAATGTTTATCCGGCAACACTTAATTATTCCACTTATAATCACGCTTCTATATGCAGCCCATCCGATGCATACGGAAGTTGTCGCAAATATTAAAGGACGAGATGATATTATGTCCCTGTTCTTTCTTATACTCACGATGATTTTTGTTCTTAAGTTTGTGGACACGAAAAAAGCGATAACCCGTTTTATCTCTATTGTGGCTATTTTCATTTTCTTTTTGTGTGCATTTTTTTCCAAAGAAAGTGCCGTGACAATGCTAGCCGCTATTCCTTTGATGGTTTATTTTTTCCGTAAAGCACCGATAAAGGATTATGTTTTCATTATGATTGCCATATTGATTCCTGCCGGAATTTACTTAGGAACACGGGCAAATATATTAAGCAACTATCCAAGTTCCGAGTACTTCACGGTCTCCATTATGGACCATTATTATTATGAACTCTTTGATACCAATATTCTCTCCTATTGGGCTACAGCCATCATGCTTATGGGAAAATATATGGTTCTGTTGTTTGTTCCCTACCAACAAGTTTGTGATTACTCCTATAGCCAATTACCGGTGACTACATTTACCGATTGGACCACATTGCTATCCATCATTGTTCATTTAGGATTACTAGTATATGCTGTTATGGGATTGAAAAAGAAAAATCCTATTGCTTATGGAATTTTCTTCTATTTTATAACGATGAGTATCTTCAGTAATATCTTTGTTCGAATAGGTTCTTCTTTCGCGGATCGGTTTTTGTTTCTGCCATCTTTAGGTTACTGCATCGCAATTGTATGTTTTATTTTTTACTTGTTTAATAAACAAGAAACTGATGGAATTTCGCTTAAAAAGAGTAAGAATAAAATCATTTTAATAGGTTTCGGAATTATCCTTTTATTATTTTCTTATAAAACCGTAACAAGGGCTGCAGAATGGGTGAATCAATTTACTTTATTCGGAAAAGATGTCCAAAAATCAGATCAAAGTGCACACATGCGGTTATATTGGGGACTTGCACTCCGTGATAAAGGATTGGATTATAAAGATGCCAATGACGGGGAAAAAGATTGGAATAAAGTGCAAGAAAATAACAGATTGTTCCAGGAATGGACATGGAAAGCGGTGGAACAATTTAAAAAAGGGATTGAAATATACCCTGGTTCTGCCGATTGCAACGAACAATTGGGAATTGCCTATGACAATATGTATCCATTTTACCCTGATAAACAACTCCGAGACACTGCAGAAAAATACTATCTGAGAGCATTGGAGATTGTTCCTTCTAAAGCCGCCACCAACAGTAATGTGGCCAAAATTTATTTTGACCGCGGGGAGATTCAAAAAGCAAAAAAATACTACTTGAATTCTATTCTATTTGATCCCCTCTTCGCAGACGGATACTTCAATTTAGGGAGTTGTTACGGCATGCTCGGCCTCTATGATTCCTCTTTTTATTACTACAAAAAATGCCTCACCTTTACACCCGACCGGGCTGAATGTTATACATTTATGGGATTGAATTATGCAAACCTCAACAAATTCGATTCTTCCGTTGCCATGTATAATAAAGCAATTGAAATCAATAAATACTCTCATAACACCTATATTTTAGCTGCAAAAACCTATATAGGTATTGGGAAATTTGCAGAAGCAAAAGCTATTATAGCGAAAGCATTAGATGTGAATCCTTTTAATGGAGAAGCCTACTTTGTTAAAGGTCTTCTTTCTTTATACGACGGAACCACAAAAGCAAATCAAGATAAAGCTATGCAATATTTCAGCAAATGTATTGAATTATCGCCGGAAATTCCTGAAGCTTATTTGGAAAAAGGACGAATCTTTGACCAACGGCGCCAATTAGACTCGGCTCAATTCTACTACGAAAAAGCATTTCAACGAAATCCCAACCTGTTTGTGGCCCGTAATCCCAATCAACAGTAATCTATATTAAAATATCAAATCATGGAAGTAACCCGTATTTTTGATCTGCTCCCCCATTATGCAACTCATTTTCCAAAAGAAGATGCGTTATGCGGTAAAGAGAACGGGGTATGGATTCATTACAGCATTGATCAATATATTGAAAAAGTGAATAATATCAGTTATGGGTTAATGCAGTTGGGTATAAAAAAAGGAGATCGAATTGCTTCGATCAGCAACAATCGGCCGGAATGGAATTTTCTTGATATGGCAATCCATCAACTTGGTGCGGTACATGTTGCGATTTATCCGACCATCAGTGAAAGTGACTACAAATACATTCTCAACCATGCCCAAGTAAAAATGGTGTTCGTATCAGGATGGGAATTACTCCGAAAAATTGAAAATATTATTAGCGAAACTCCTGAATTAATAGGTAATGTTTATACTTTTAGAAATCTTAGAGGATACAAACACCTGAACGAATTGATTGAACTGGGAATGGCCAATCCGAGTCAACAATATCTGAATGATATCAAAGATCGTATTTCTCCTGATGATTTGGCAACAATTATTTATACTTCCGGAACAACCGGAAATCCGAAAGGAGTGATGTTGACCCATAGCAATCTTCTTAATAATGTCAAAGCTGTAGCCCCTATCGTGCCAGTACAAGAAAACAGCAAAGTATTAAGTTATCTTCCTTTGTGTCATATTTATGAACGAATGATGATTTATACGTGGCATTACTTAGGAATTTCAATATATTATGCGGAAAGTTTGGCTACAATCGCCGAAAATCTTAAAGAGGTAAGACCGGATATTTTCACAACTGTTCCAAGACTTTTAGAGAAGTTTTATGATAAAATTATTGTTACCGGCAGAAAACAAAAGGGAATCAAAAAAAGAATTTATTTTTGGGCAAACGACATTGCCAATAAATTTGAATTGGAAAACACCTCTTTATTATACCGCATACAATTAAAATGGGCAAGAAAATTGGTCTTGAGCAAATGGAAAGCCGCATTAGGCGGAAAACTCAATGTCGTTGTATCCGGAGGAGCTGCCATCCAAACTCGCTTGAGCAGAATTTTTTGGGCAACAGAAATTCCCGTTTTGGAGGGATACGGATTAACTGAGACCTCCCCTGTAATTGCCGTGAGCACTTTTTTTAAAAATGGCACCAAATTTGGCACTGTAGGCCCTATTTTACCGGGAATTGAAGTGAAAATTGCCGAAGACGGAGAAATCCTAACCCGCGGTCATTGCTTAATGAAAGGATACTACGAAGCACCTGAATTAACCAAGGAAGCCATCGATGAAGAAGGATGGTTCCATACGGGAGATATCGGCCATATTGAACCGGAAGGACAACTAAAAATTACAGGACGGAAAAAAGAAATGTTTAAAACGGCTTTCGGAAAATATGTGGTTCCCACCATCATTGAAAATAAGTTTAATGAACATCCGTTGATTGACAATATCATGGTATTTGGAGAAAACAAACCTTATGCGGCGGCCTTTATCGTTCCGAACTTTACGGACCTACGTTCATGGTGTGCCAAAAAGGGAATTCCTTATACCACAAACGAAGAGATGATTAAACACCCCGCCGTTGTTGAAAAATATAAAAAAGTAGTCAACCAATATAACCGTTATTTCGGAGAGACAGAGCAAGTACGCAGATATATTCTGATGGATTACGAGTGGAGCATTCAAACCGGAGAACTTACCCCGACATTGAAAATCAGAAGAAATTTTGTAACCCAGAAATTTGCAGATACGATGGAAAAATTATTTTCCTGATTTTTTCGGAGGAATTAAAAAAAAATGTAATTTTGCAGCCCTGAAAAGCCACTTTAGCTCAGTTGGTAGAGCAACGCATTCGTAATGCGTAGGTCTGCGGTTCGAGTCCGCAAAGTGGCTCAAAAACCCTCTTTTTTTGAGGGTTTTTTATTTTAAGAATTTCTCTCCATTATAATTTCCTAAATAAAATTATTGGTGTCCGGGAAAAAACAAAAACCGGGAAAATAATCAAAAGGACTTGATAATCAAGTAGCCGATTTTATTTATTTGGGCGTGCCGGC
>CAZWCI010000120.1:0-5378 GCA_964632815.1 uncultured Lentimicrobiaceae bacterium
TATGACACAAAATCTCTTTTAGAAAAATTTATTGATATACTCAAACAAGATTATCATTTATTAAACATACAAAATCATTTAATTTTAAAAAATGAATATTTAAATGCTTTGTATCATTATCAAGAGAAACATTTGTATTTAATAAACGGCATAGAGACATTGCAAATAATCATGGGCATAGATTCATACGGTCAACTTCTTCTAATGGATGAAAAAGGAAATATTTCATCTTTTGGATTAAAAGAGGTAAAGTTTTTGTGAAATGCAACTTTTTTTTATATTTTTGCGTCAAAATAAATCAGGGAAAAACATTTAAAAAAATCATTATGATACATCAATTTACAAAAAGTGCGGTTTTATTTTTTTTGCTCTTTGTAGCAGGCAGTATATACGCTCAAAATATGGAATTAAAGCCGGATCAACGGCTAATCGGAGTCATTGGGAATGAAAAATTGTCCCAAATGGAAGAAAGCGGTTCGTTCAAGATTGCTGTGTATAATTACTACTTGGATAACATGTACTATATTTCTGAAACAGAACCCGAAAACGGAATAAACCAAGGACTTATCTCTGAACTTCGCTTAAAAGACGGGACAGGAACATTTCAGAAAACTGCTGTTGTATTTGAAAACAAAACTTTTAATCCGTATTTATACGAATTAAATATTCCATACGATGAAACTATTTATTATGTGATAGAAGAAGGGAAAAAGTATTTTGTTGTTTATTCCCGTAAGACTTATGAAGAAAATTTATCTCGTTATTTGAATGATAATAAGATTATTATCAAATAAAAAAAAATTAGAAAATAAAAAATCCAATTATATTTTTTGAAAATAAAATTATGAAAATAAAAAAAATCTACATTTTCATTATTGGGATGCTAATGAGTCTCCCTATTTTAGTTCAGGCTCAAGCATATAACATGACCTATCAGGGCAAACGAACGGTATCCGGATGTGGAATTATTATTTATGATAACGGAGGTGCAAATGGCAACTACCAAGCCAATAGCCGCGATACCATTACCATAACTTCTAATGATCCGCTTCATCCTTACGTACAAATCTTACTGCGTAGCGGTTCTGATATTGATCCTTCAGATACAGTTTATATTTATAACGCCGGAACTGCCAATCCGCAATATTTGGTATTAATGGGTAGTTTGAATGCTCCCTGGTGGAATTCAACCAACAACATTATCTTAGACAGTTGGTCTTTTCGGGCAAATTCACTCAATCCCGACAATGGAGCCGTTACTATTGTTTTAAAATCAAACGGGTCCACTCAATCAACCGGATTGGTGGTAGAAACTTCTTGTCATGAAGCTTGCCAACCCATTATGACCCATCTCGACCGAATCAATTGCGATCCTCCACTGATATTGGATCCATCGGACGGATATTATTATATGAATTTATGTCCTGATTACGCTGCTACTTTTGCGGTAGCATCTTCTGATTCCATATATACCGACAACAATCACATGTATGCACAATCTCATGCTACATCTACTTTTAATTGGCACATTGGGGATCTTGTTTTTGGAGGTGTCGGCGATAGTGTTTATTCAAGTACTTTTCCTCCCGGACGAGGAGTAGATGTTCGATTGGAAATTAAAGACTGGAAGAACTGCCCCTCCACAACCATCGACTACATCCGGGTAAGAGTTTCAGACAATCCGATTCGCCAAATTGACCGATTGGATGATGTTTGCTCCGGCCAAACTATTGATAATATTATTGTGGGATATGATTCAACAAGCATGATTACGTTGGATACTATTTCCAATACACAAACCTCTTCCCTGACTTTTGATAGCTTATTGCACTTGCCCGACGGTCCGCGTTGTGAAGATTACGGACTTCCCCGTTGCTATGACGCTACGGTTTATTTTACCGATTTTCCCTTAGGAGCAACTATATCTTCCATTAATGACTTAATTTCAGTATGTTTCACAATGGAACATACATTTATTGGAGATATCACCATTGCATTGATTTGTCCCAACGGACAATCAGTAATGATGGAATCCCAAAACGGCGGAGGTACATTTTTGGGGGATGCCAATGACAACGATAGCGGCGCTCAGGTGTGTATCGGAAATCCTGCCAATGCAGGAACAGGATGGAATTACTGTTTTTCTCAAAACACGACCGAGGGATTTACATACGGGCCAAGTAACGGATACCTATATCAAGGGAATACCGTCTCTGTAAGTCAAGGTGTTGCAATTGACTCTTCAAATCGTACAAATGGAACCAATTACTACCATCCGGTAAATTCTTTTTCAGGATTAATCGGTTGTCCTCTTAACGGAGCATGGAGTATTGAAATTTGTGACCAATGGGGTATTGATGATGGCTGGATTTGGGAATGGGAATTAAACTTGGATCCATCCCTTATGCCACAACCTTGGGATTATACGGTAACTGTTGATCAAGTTCAATGGTCCGGAGATAACCTCATCCCTGTATCTGATACAGAAGCTCAAATTGATGCAAGTGTTGCCGGAGACTACAACTACACCTTTACGCTTATCGACAATTACGGATGTATCTATGATAGTACATTCACACTAACGGTTGTTCAGACGCCAACCCTGAATTTAGGAGATGATGTTGGAATATGCGAAGGAACTTCTACAACTTTAGATCCGAATTACAACCATGGAAATACCACTTATTTATGGAACACCGGAGCTACTACAGAAACGATTAGTGTAAATCAGCCGGGGAGTTTTGATGTAACTGTTACAACTTCAAACAATGGCGGAACATTAAATTGTGTAAGTTATGATACAATCAATGTTGACTTTTTCGACCAACCCGTTGCCAACTTCTCGTCCAATAAATTAGCAGGATGCCAACCTTTAGACATTACATTAACAGATCTTTCCACTCCTGCTCTTACATATATGTATGAATGGATTATTCTCAATGAAGCAAACGATACCGTTGCTACTTCCAACCAACGAAACCCCACATTCAGGCTCACTCGTTCAGGTTTTTATACCGTTTATCTTTTCATTATGAGTGCCGATGGATGTTCGGATGACACCACTATGGTTAACTACATTGAGGTTTATCCTCAACCCGATGCATCCTATACTGTTACCTATATTGATAATTTAGTTGTTCCTGTGGAAAGCTATCCTAACGTAGTTGCTTCCACAATGGAAGATATTCCAATTGAATTTATCAATACGTCGGATGTTGATCCGAACGATAACCTTACCTGGCATTGGGATTTTGGTGACGGAACTACTAGTACTGAAGCTAATCCTGAAGAACATCCCTATGAAAGCTGGGGAGAATACCAGGTTACTCTTTCCGTAACTAATGAAAATGATTGTTCCAGCTCTGTAAGTTATGTAGTTATTGTAGAAGCCGAATTAAAATTTACAAATGTACTTACTCCTAATGGTGACGGCCAGAATGATGTATTTGCCATTGAGAACATGAATCCTAACTTCCCGAATGTATTATCCGTTTATGACAGATGGGGAAAAAAGGTCTATGAGAAAGAAAACTACCAAACTTATATGAAAGAAGGCTCAATTTACAATGAAAATGAAGGCTTTAACCCGTCAAAATTATCCGATGGTGTTTATTACTTTACTTTTATGTATGAAAGTTATGTAAAAGTAACCAAATATCATAGTTCTCTCACGATAATCAGAGATAAATAATGTAATTCAGAAGGAACAGGGGCGGACACATGACGAATGATGAATATATCTCTATACGGGGAGCGAAGGCGAATAATCTAAAAAGCATTAATGTTGATATTCCCCGTAATCAATTAGTAGTTATCACAGGACTTTCCGGATCCGGAAAGTCCTCTTTGGCTTTTGATACGTTGTACGCCGAAGGGCAAAGACGATATGTCGAAAGTTTGAGTTCTTATGCCCGCCAATTTATGGGCAAGATCTCCAAACCCGAAGTGGATAGTATCAAGGGAATTCCTCCGGCAATTGCGATTGAACAACGGGTTATTTCTCGAAATCCTCGTTCTACAGTCGGCACAACAACCGAAATTTATGAGTATCTAAAGTTGCTCTTTGCTCGCATTGGTAAAACATACTCCCCCATAAGCGGCAAAGAGGTAAAAAGAGAAAATATTGCTGATGTTATCTCTTTTATAAATGAACAACCAGATGAGGCTAAGATCTATGTATTGGCTCCTTTTCATATCATTTCCGACCGAACCCCTTTCGAACAATTAGAAATTCTCAAAAAGCAAGGTTACAGCAGGATTATAATTAATAAGGAAATTACGGAAATAGACCATATTCTTATTGCCAAAAAACTAAATAAAAATGCATCAATCCATATATTGATTGACCGATTCAAAAGAGTTAATATTTCAGAACATCTGACTCGTTTATCCGACTCTATAGAGACTGCTTTTTATGAAGGAAAAGGAAAATGCACGATTCAAGTTGAAAATGGATCATGTATCCAACGCCACTTTAGTCATTTATTTGAGATGGACGGGATGCCGTTTGAAGAACCTTCGGTCAATTTTTTCGGTTTTAATAATCCTTATGGGGCATGTCCCACTTGCGGTGGATTAGGGCTAATTGATGGCATCGATCCCGACTTGGTAATTCCGGACAAATCCTTGTCGGTATTTGAAGATGCCGTTGCTTGCTGGAAAGGAGAAAAACTGCAAGAATGGAAAAAATATTTTATCAAAAATGCCGTAAAAAAGGATTTTCCACTCCATCGGGCTATTGAGCATTTGACAGATGAAGAATATCAATTGCTTTGGGAAGGAGATGAACAAAACGGAATTGAAGGAATTCGGCAATTTTTTAAATATGTAGAAAACAACATTTATAAAATTCAATATCGGGTTTTAATTTCACGATATCGCGGGCGCACGATTTGTCCTGATTGTTTGGGAACAAGATTAAGAAAAGATGCCAACTATGTTAAGGTTAAAGGCAAATCAATTGCTGATATGCTATTAACTCCCATTGAAGATCTTGGTCTCTTTTTTCAAAACTTCACCTATAAGAACTCAAATGAAGAATTTATAGGTCATCATATCATTACGGAACTCAAAAACAGATTGCAATTTCTTAATGATGTGGGCTTGGGTTATCTTACTCTTAATCGTTTAAGCCGAAGTTTATCCGGCGGAGAATCACAACGCATCAATCTGGCAACTTCTTTAGGAAGCAGTTTGGTCGGTTCTTTATATATTCTGGATGAACCAAGTATTGGTTTGCATGCACGGGATACCGAAAATTTGATAAAAGTGTTAAAACGGCTTCGTGACATTGGCAATACCGTTGTCGTGGTAGAGCATGAAGAAGAGATTATTCGCCATGCCGACTATCTTATTGATATTGGACCGAAAGCGGGACG
>CAZWCI010000121.1:0-5300 GCA_964632815.1 uncultured Lentimicrobiaceae bacterium
ACACGACTACCGGCTGCGGACTTGGAGCCGGGCGCCGACGGCCAACGGCCGGCACGCCCTGATACATAAAATCTTTTACTTGATTATCAAACGTATTTGATTGGGGTTGATGGCTTTTATTTTTTATTGGACAATAATAATAAGTAAATCATAATATATAAGACTTATCTCCGTTATCTTACGTAAACTTAACTTCCATGGTAAAATCCAAACAACTCATTAAAGCAGAAGAAATATTTAACTCCATTAGTCACGGAATCGGTATCGCCATTGCAGCAGCATGTACCTCTTTATTAATTGTTCATGCTTGCTTCGCTCATGATGTCTGGGCAATTGTCAGTTTCAGCGTCTTCGGATTCAGCATGATTTTGCTCTACTCAGCCTCTACGCTCTTTCACAGCAGTCGGAAAATTAGAAAAAAAGCACGGTTGAATCTGTGGGACCATTCTATGATTTACCTCCTGATTGCCGGAAGTTATACCCCTATTAGTCTGGTCGTGCTTCGCGGCCCCCTTGGTTGGGTGCTTTTTGGTATTATTTGGACTTTGGCTATCATTGGAATTATCTACAAATTCGTCTTCTACAGTGGAAAACGCTCCGAAAGACGTCTCTCGGCCATTCTCTACGTTTGTATGGGATGGATTGTTCTTATTGCCATTGTTCCCCTTATTAGAAATGCCCCTGTCCCAACCCTTTGGTTCCTCCTCGCCGGAGGCCTCAGCTACTCTTCAGGAGTTATATTTTATATCAAAAAGAGAATTCCTTTCGGACACGGACTCTTCCATCTGACTATATTAGGCGGTACTATTTGTCACTTTTTTGCTTTTCTTTTTCTTGTAATTTAATATCCTGAAATAACTTTCATATTTTTTTGTATTTTTGTCGCTTAATTGATATACGATTATGACAAAATTGGCGATTGTCATTTTGAATTGGAATGGCCGACAGTTTCTCGAAAAATTCCTGCCCATCTTATTGAATCATATTCCCGACTATGCGGAAGTCATTATTGCGGATAATAATTCTACAGATGATTCCATCGCTTTTTTGGAAGAAAATTATCCAAATCTCAGATTGATTTGCAATAAAGAAAACGGAGGATTCTCCAAAGGTTACAACGATGCGTTGCGGCAAGTGGAGGCGACCTACTATTGTTTGCTCAATTCCGACATCGAAGTACCCAATTCATGGGTAGAACCGATTATCAGGATGATGGATGAAGATCCCCGGATTGCTGTGGTACAACCCAAAATTTTGGCCTACCATGACCGCACCCGCTTCGAGTATGCCGGTGCCGCCGGAGGGTTTATGGACAAATTGGGATATCCCTTCTGCCGTGGCCGTCTCTTCAATACGCTCGAAGAGGACAAAGGACAATACGACCAACCTATGGAAATCTTCTGGGCTACGGGTGCCGCTATGTTCGTTAGAAGCGATATTTACCACCAACTCAATGGGCTCGACGAAGACTTCTTTGCCCACATGGAAGAGATTGACTTCTCATGGAGAGTCAAAAATCAAGGCTACAAAGTGATGTGCCAGCCCCAATCGATAGTCTATCACATCGGTGGAGGAACGCTCCCCAAAAATAATGCATTTAAAACATTCCTCAATTTTAGAAATAACCTCTTTCTGTTGCTCAAAAATCTACCGCAAAATCGCATTGCTATAACCTTCTTTATGCGGTTTTTTATGGATAATTTAGCCGCTGTCGTGTTTGCACTTCAGGGAAATAAAAAAGATTTTATCGCAGTCTATAAGGCTTGGTTTGCTTTTTTGGCTCAATACAAAAAAATGAAACAAAAAAGAACCGGAGACCACCACCGCGCATATCAATCTTTGTACCCCCATTCAATCGTCTTCCTTTATCATCTGCTGCATAAAAAATATTTTGACGGGAAACAATTACATAAACATCAATAATTCATTTATACAGGTATGGAAATTTGGAATTTGTTTTATGATTATTTCTTGATTGCAATGGCTGTTTTTGCCGGCATTGTTTTTGTTATTTTACAATTTGTTACGGTCCCTTATGGCATGACCTTTCATAATCGTTGGGGGCTGTCCGTGAGAAGCAACCTTGGTTGGATGATTATGGAACTTCCCGTCTTTCTCACCATGTTTCTCATTTATCTTTTCTCTTTGGCTTACGACATCAAGCCTTTCAACTTTGTAACGTTTTCTATTTTTGTTCTATTTCAATTACATTACTTCCAACGCTCCTTCATATTTCCCATGCTTATGCGTGGTAGCAGCAAAATGCCTATCTCCATCATTGCCACAGGGTTCTTTTTCAATACCTGCAACGCCTTCATGCAAGGGGGCTGGCTCTTCTGTTTTGCCCCGGCCGAGCAATATCCTATCAGTTGGTTTTGGTCCCCACAATTCATTATAGGAACTATAATTTTCTTCTCCGGAATGATAATCAATATGCATGCCGACCGAATCATCCGAAAATTACGTAAAAATGAACAAGACAACAATTACTATATTCCTAAAGGTTGGCCGTTCAAATACATCAGCTCTGCAAACTATTTCGGCGAGTTAATCGAATGGCTCGGCTTTGCCATCCTCACGTGGTCTTTTGCGGGAGTCGTTTTCTTCTTATGGAGTTTTGCCAACATCGTGCCCCGTTCCAAAGAGGTTTACGAACGGTACATCCAATTTTTTGGTGACGATTTTAAAAAATTAAATCGCTACAAGATTTTCCCTTTCATCTACTAATTGTTTAGTATTTTCTTTTGAATTTTTATTAGGGCGTGCCGGCTTCGCCGTCGGCGTCCGGCTCCAAGTCCGCAGCTGGTAGTCGTGTGTCCGCAAAGCCCCAAAAAGAGCTTCCTCCGGTCGCTTTTTTGTGGCAGCGTCCACATCGCCTCCCGTCTTTGCGGGCTTTCCGCCTACCTCCTCACGCGACGGAAATTTGACAGTGCAGGGGGAATTTTTATTTTTTTTATGAATCCAATTTTAGTTGCTCTTTTTTCAATCAAACCATAATTATTTTATTGTATATTTGCCAAATCTTAATCTGAAAAAAGTTATTAATTTTAAAAATATTCATTATGAACAAAGAATTATCAAAATTGTATCCTTCTCCGTTGTGGGAAAATTTCGCCCGTATATGCTCCATCCCACACCCCTCAAAACACGAAGCACAAATCATCGAATGGTTGAAAAAATGGGCAATTGAACATAACATTGATTATCTGGTCGATAAAACCGGAAATATGATTTTCAGAAAACCCGCAACTCCGGGAATGGAAAATAGAATGCCTATTATTTTGCAAGGACATATCGATATGGTGCCGCAAGCCAATAGCGACAAAAAACACGATTTTACGAAAGATCCCATCGAACCTATCATCGGGGAAGACGGATGGGTTAGAGCCAACGGAACAACCCTCGGAGCCGATAACGGAATCGGTTGCTCCGCCGCAATGGCCGTCCTTACTGATACGAAAATTGTACACGGCCCCATCGAAGTTTTGGTAACCATCGACGAAGAAACCGGAATGACCGGTGCGTTCGGATTAGAAAAAGGTGTCATCAAAGGAGAAATTCTGATGAATTTGGACTCTGAAGATGAAGGAGAATTGTATGTGGGTTGTGCCGGCGGATTAGATGCTACTATAGAACTTGACTATCATTTGGAAACAACTCCGAAGCAAATGAAAGGACTTCAAATCGTATTGACCGGTTTGCGTGGTGGCCACTCAGGAATGGATATCAACTTGGGACGCGGAAATGCCAATAAATTGATGGCACGTCTGCTAAAAAAGGTGATCTCTCAATTTGGCGTTAGATTGGCAACCATAGAAGGCGGTAATATGCGGAATGCTATTCCTCGCGAAGCCGTAGCAACTGCAGTGGTGCCCGAAAATCAATATGCTCCATTGATGGAGTATGTGAAGATATTTACTCAAACTATTCAAAAAGAGTTGTCGGTAACCGAACCCGGACTCGTGGTAAAGGTGCAGGATGCTCCGCTTCCGGAAAAGGTAATTGCAGCAAAAGATGCCGCAACCTGTGTAAATGTGATTTTTGCTTTGCCCAACGGTTCCATGAGAATGAGCGACTCTATGCCTGACCTTGTAGAAACCTCCAATAATCTCGCCATTGTGAAAACAGAAAACGGAACCTTGAAAATTTACTGCTTGATGAGAAGTTCTGTTGACTCTGCTAAAGAAGCTCTAAGTGATAAAATGACGGCTATTGCAGAATTGGCATCAGCAAGAATTCAACTTTCAGGCGGCTATCCGGGATGGAAACCCAATATTGAATCTCCGATTTTAAAAACCATGAAGAAAGTCTATATCGACAAATACGGGAAAGAACCTGCCATGAAAGCAATTCATGCCGGTTTGGAATGTGGCTTGTTTGGTGCTACTTATCCGAATTGGGATATGATCTCCTTCGGACCGACCATCAGACATCCCCACTCACCGGACGAAAAAGTAAATATTGAAAGTGTAGGAAAATTCTGGGATTTCCTTGTAGAAACCTTAAAAAATATTCCTGTTAAAAAATAAGAACAATATTAAATTACCCATCATGACGGATAAAAAAGAGATTGTCGAAAACTGGTTACCGCGTTATACGGGTGTTCCGTTGAAAGAGTTTGGAGAGTATGTCTTGTTGACCAATTTTAAAGATTATGTCCAAAATTTTGCGGAAATTATGGAAACTCCGGTTCGGGGAACTACCTATCCGATGCAAAGTGCTACCAAAGACAATATTTCCATTATCAACTTTTCGATGGGAAGTCCAATGGCTGCTACGGTAATGGATTTACTTTCGGCAATCATGCCGAGAGCGGTCCTTTTTCTCGGAAAGACCGGCAGCTTAAAATCATATATCGGCTTAGGGGAGCTACTGCTCCCCATTGCCGCTATTCGTGGCGAGGGAACTTCCAACGACTATTTTCCATCAGAAGTGCCGGCGCTCCCTGCTTTTAACTTACAAAAAGCAATCTCTTCCACCATTCGTGATTACGGCAAAGAATATTGGACAGGTACCGTGTACACCACCAACAGACGCGTTTGGGAACACGATGAAGATTTTAAATCTTATCTGCGTACCATTCGCGCCACCGCAGTGGATATGGAAACCGCAACGCTCTTTTCGGTAGGCTTTTACAACCGAATTCCGACCGGAGCCCTCCTGATGGTCTCCGACCAACCCATGCTGCCCGATGGTATCAAAACAGAAAAAAGCGATAAAGAGGTAAGCCGTAAATTTTCCGAAATGCACCTACGGGTTGGAATTGATTCTTTAAGACAGTTGATAAATAAAGGGCTGAC